>CAIPBY010000054.1 GCA_903863425.1 Candidatus Buchananbacteria bacterium
AAACCAATTTATTATTTTTTAAACTTTTCCATAAAGAAAACTCCTATTGGTATAACTAAATAAGAAATCAGGGTCGCCCAAGAAGCGCCCACTAAACCAAAATTTGGAATGAATATTAAATTAAGTCCAATATTGATTACCATGGCCATGACAGTTATTATAAAAATAATTTTAACTTTATTTTCTGTAATCAAAAACTGATAAGCAACTGTTCCCAAAAATAAACCAAGACTAGACCAGACATAGATCCTTAGGACAATAACCGACTCTAGATAGCCACTTCCAAATAAAATATTAATTATCGGCTTCGCTAAAAGGGTAATCGGTATTGCCATTGAAATTGAAATGGCGGCCATCAAAATATAAAGATTTTTTAAACGATACCCATACCTCTCTAAACTGATTTTTTTAGCATTAATAATCGCCGGAAACAGCGAAGCGCAAATAATACTAGGGATGAAATACCAAACCTCAACTAATTTAACAGCGGCGGCATAAATTCCCACTTCGCGGTTACTAAGCATTGCACCGATCATGACCTGATCAATCTTTAAATAAATAAAACCAGCGGCTGAAGCTATTATAAGTGGCCAAGAATTCCTTAATAGATCTCCTGCCAATCTTTTACTAAAATACCAATTCTTTATTTTTAGACCATGACGTTTGTAAGCTCCTATAAAACCGATTCCTTGCCACAGCGAATCCAAAACCATAATAATAACAATCCAAATAACCCCCTTATTCAATAAAATCACGCCAACTTTTAGCACCGAGGAAATTAATGTTGCTACAATTAATGCCTTGACATTATTTTTTGATTTCACTTCGGCTTGAAAATAGCTACTAATAACATTGATGGCCTGCAAGATAAACGAGATGGAGAATAAAATGGCAAGCAACTTAATAAACGGACTGATCTGGAATAAACTTATGCCAATCAGAACAAGAAAAAAAGAAATCACTCCGCCAATTATTTTTAAACGAAAAGTAGTTCCCAATAATTCATCTCTTTTTTCTGGATGAGCTACTAATTCTCGAATTAAAATACTATCTAATCCCAAACTGGCAATAAAAGCAAAAAGTCCAGCAAACGCAAAAGCATAATTTAGAATTCCATAATTTTCCGGTCCTAAATATCTCGCTAACCACGCTCCAACAAAAAAAGAAGCTAAGAGTGAAAACATTTGCCCAAAAAACATCCAGCCGGTATTTCTCAAATACCGCTTGAATCCATAATGCGACAGAAGCTGATTAGACTTATCACCAATCAGCTTCTTGAGTTTTCTATAAATTCCGCTCATCAAAATATTAACTATTTATTCAAACCATCCAACTGCGCCTTCAAAGTTGCATTCCCCTTATCTGCATCCGAGAAATATTGCACAATATCCTTGACTGATACAGTGGCGTTCGCTTTTTGCTCAACCGGAACTAATGGCAACCAAGAAATCATATTACCCGTTATCATCTCAATCTTCTTGCCACCCATGCCGTATTTGGATACCACATCAGAATATGCTTTGTTGTTTTTCACCCAGCTCAAGAAGCCTGCTAAATCACCCAGCTCCGTGGCCTTATAATAGTTCAACTGCGCTCCCTCATAGAAAACATCCAACGACTTACGCATCGCCTCCTCAGCCAGCTTATCCTGCTTTTGCATAATATAATAATTGCCAAGATAGAAGTAAGTTTGGGAGGATTCATAATAGATCTGCGGTCTGCCCGGACTAAGCTCCCTGGCCGAATTGAAAGCTTCAATTGATTTATTTAATCTGGCAGGATTAAAGATATAGGCTGTATCATAGAAACGCATCAACATCAGATAATTCGAAGTGCTATGACTATTCTCCTTTATCTGATCCAACAACTGTCCTTCCATGGTATCTGTAAATTGCGCCATGTCCGCTTGAGGTATTTTCTTCCTCGCTTCCGGATCAGATGCCCAGCCACTGAGAGTAGTTTCGAAGAATTCAAAATAATGCCTGCGGTATTCCTGATTGCCATAAGTGCCACGAGAGATGACATTTTCGAAAGAAGAGATCCTCTGTTGAAGCGTCAAATTAGGCGAGGCAAGCGCCTTGATAAAATCAGCATTGGCATAAACAGGACTGATATTAAATATATAAATCACCGGCACCAAAAGCACAATTCCCGCCCAAAAGCATACGGCCTTGAATTTTCCACTTTGCAAAAATTTCCAATCAAAATGAGGCCCATACATGCCCACAAAACACAAAACCATAATCAAGGGGACATAAGTGGCCAAAGCCTCAAAGATAAACATGTTTTGGATAATATAGGACAAAATCAGAATAGAAAAAATTATCGGCACAAAATATTTCCTAGCCCAAACTTTGGCCGAAAAATCTTGCTCCACTGGAGAACTAATATTTTCTTTGGCCTTTTCCTCTTTATCTGAATTTTTATAAAATTTCCAGAGGAAATAAAATGGCAAAAGCAAAATAGAAAGATAACTAAGCAAACCGATTATTCCGCCAGTAATTGCCCTATCACCTATCATATTGTGCGACCTGTCGAACCATTGCTCAGTATTCTTGGTGGTAAAATACTTATCAAAAACTTGATAAAAATTCTCTTGGCCGTAGCCCAAAATCGGACGCTCCTTAAATCCCTGCCAGGCAATGCCCCAAGTCACTAGACGGTTATTGGTAGAGCCATCAGTAAGAGAAATGGAGGCCGCCCTGGAAAGAACCGGCTGATTCTTGATAAAGTTAGAATCTTTAAATATAAAAATAGAAGATACACCACAAATGGAGGCCAAAATAATTACCACTCCAATAATTTTGAAAATTTTCTGACTATAGTAGAAAAACAAAAGATAAAGGATAAAAATCATTCCTCCGATTCCCAAAGCAATCATGGCTCCCCTGGTCTGGCTTTGCAAGGCAATAAACATTTCTAGCAGGACTAAGAATCCGTACCAAAATTTTAAAGGGATATTCTTTCGTTTAAAAAGCATAAATAAGGCGACAAAAACCCCGAAAACCATATAACCGCCCACATAGCCGGCATTGCCAATGGTAGCGGCCAGGCGAGCGCCATTACTCGACGCCAAGAAATGATTCCAGCCGAAAAACTGATCTAGAGCCACCACACTGACACAAAAACTGGCTACCAGGAATACATCAAATACGACCAGCCAATCCTTGATCTTGCGGAAAAAGCTAGTCAAAACCCAAGAAAGTAAAAATAAATGAATTAACAGCAGAATCCCGTCGCTACGCTCGTTATTGCTCCAAAATCCACGATAAAAGTCATTCCCCAAAGCTGAGGCCAAAGTCAAAACTCCGATATATATGGCAATTAAGACAACCACCATATTCACCCTCAAGCGGTATTCAGAATCTTTCCAGGCCAGAAGCAAATAAACCACAAACATTACCTCCGTAGCGATCATGAAAACGATAGTCTTGGTGACGATAAACGGGAAGAAGAGGTGTGAACTGATATACAGCGGACTGAACAGAATTACCGCCAAACAGAACCAAATTAGGCCCTTGAGATACGTGGAAAAATTCATTTCTGGCATAAATTAGTAAATATTTAATTTTTTAATATATTACTAATTTTAACCTTAATTTGTGGTTAAGGCAAGAGTGTTCGGGGGATAAAAAACACCCACCAATTTCTTGATGGGCGTCCCTCCTAATAAAATTTTATTCATTTTTCTGCCTATACCGCCAAAGACTTCATTTTTTCGACTCTCTCAGCTTCGAATAAATTGTGAGCTTCTATACCGTCAACCAATTCCGTATTAAAATCTTTCTGTTTTCCAGTAGCACGATTTATTCTATCTCCTATTTCAGTAGCCTGATCAGCCAGCTTTTTATCTAAATAAGGCTTGGTTACCAAGCGAGTCTCCATTTTGGCCAAATCATCTTTTGTGGCCATATTGGCAATATCATCTTTTGTGGCCATATTGGCAGCCATATGCGCCGTTATCTTTATTAAATCATTCATATTAACCGTCAATTCTGAAACCGTCCCACTCAAAGCAGTGACAGTATCGCTGGTTTGATCAACCTTTTCAGCTAATTTATCAACTCTTTCGCCCAATTTATCAACCGTACCACTCAAAACAGTAACGGTGTCACTCAGATCATCGACTTTCTTACCCATAACCGAAACAGTGTCGCTCAAACCGTCAACCTTATTTTCTAACCTATCAAATCTTTCTTCCTCCATATATATTATAATTATTTTTGTTCTTTAATTATATACTCAGCCCAAGCGACTGTCAAACATGGCATGAATTTTCCCCCTCCTTACGAAGGAGGGGGTTGGGGGAGGTTTAATTATTTTTTGCCTAATTTGTAAAGGCGCAAAATCCCCTCACCCAAGAGCCAACCGATGAGGGCGGTGATAACAATAATTAATATCCATTGCAAATCCTTATAAAAAAATATTAATTCTAGAACGGTTAAAATAATAATCAATAAATATTTTTTATTTTTACCAAAAATTGAAAGCATAAATGAAACCGCAAAGGCATAGGCCATAAAAAGACCCGCTATATAGCTTAACTGATCTCCGCTGCCAATCCAGACACTAGTGCGCCCCCCATCTATCCAATTAATTATCTGTCCAAAAGGAAACGCCAATAAAATTATTAATAAAACACTTGCAATTACTAACAATAAAATTATTGAGATTTTTTTCATAAATTATAAATTAATTTTTAGATAATCATTATTAGCTTTAATTATATCATAGCCGGATTGATTAAGCGTATTTTTACTTAACAATCGGCCGATAAAATCATTTAATTTATCCAGAACGCCATTAATCAGAGCTATCCTCTGAGCTTTTAAGACTGTCTGCAATCTCATCTGTTTAGTTTTGGCAAGTTGTGAGTCAATTACATTTAGGCCGAAACGCAAACCAGAATAAGCCAAATCAATTACCAATTTATCAGCCTTGGACTTCAGCCACTGCAATTGATAAATTTGCTCCGCATCAGCCAGCGAACTCTCAATGGTTATCTTGTCCTTTTGAAGCGCCGTAATATCTCCTGAATCAGGCAGATAATTGAAGTTAATTTGCTGATTCTGCCCTAGAGTGATTACGCCATTATAATTTACCTCCTGATCCTTGTCGTCGCTAAGCAAACTGGCGCTCAAGCGATAATTGCCGTTGCCTGTGCCTAACAGATCAATCTTGTACCCCCCGGCTTGGGGATTAGGAATGACCGCGAATTGTCCTCCATCATGATTATAAAAAGCCAAAGGTATTTCATTAATAGTAGAACTGCTAGTGAAATCCTGCCCCAATCTCCTGCCATCCGGGGTCGTAATAACAAAATCTGCAGGCGAGAAAATCCGCACCGTCAATAGATTGTGAATGTAATTGCTTCTCACCTCACTGGTCGGCTCTATGCCGGTCAAATCTTTGATTACTGCTTTCTGCGCATCAGTCACGATATGCCCATGATCACTGTCTATTGCGATATCAAATTGTCCCGCAAAATCACTATTACTCTGCTTGGGTACAGTTCCATCCCCTGAACCGTATTCTAATCCGTGATCACCGCCAGTACTATCAAAATTCTCCGGATAGCCATTAGACCAATCACTATTACTACTAGTCGAAGAAACTACTCTTATATTTGCGACGGTACTACTATCACCTACATTGCCCAAGAAATTATAAATTTTTGAAGTATTTAATTTGTACAGCAAATCCGGCCGATTCAAATTTTCCAAAAACGGATTGGCCGGATAATTATCAGGGTATAAGCGCAAAGCATCAGAACTCTTGTCGCGTAAATAATTATAAATCGGCAATAATTCCCTGACTGATTCAATGGGCTTATTTCTGAGATACCGTGAAACCGAGCCGTATCCATTAAAATGTGATTCAATTTCAAATAGATTGGTCATTATTTTTTCCGTTAATAATGAACCAAATTTTCCACCTTCCCACATCAAATACGCCTTAGGTGCTCCCCGGTGCGGAGTGGCCAGAAACACCACTTTGTCCACGTCATTGCCATAGTCCGAGCCTTCAATATATGCCCGCGCTACGAGCCCGCCCATGCTATGGCCGATGACATCCACCTTGTCACAATCACAAATCGCCTTAACCTCATTGATTTTCGCTTTTAGCTCCTGCGCCGTGATATTGTTGGATTGACGCCAATTATATGGCAAAGCGAAAAGAGTCTTGCCTTCCTCATAGCCAGCCAACTTGAGTGCTTCCCACAAATTGCTATAAGTATAGAGAATCGGGTCAATGGTCCACTTGCCCTTTATTTGCCAACTGCCCATGATTCCGGGAATGAGGATAACTGGGTTGATTTTTTTGACTTGGGCAGGATCTTCTGTCAGCCACGGCTTGTAAGTTACACCGCTCCAAACCATAGGTCTATTACCACATAACTTCTGAAAATCAATTAGCCAGGGCGGAGTCGTGGAAGGAACCAATTCCTGCCACGGACACGGCCCTTCCGCTGAGCCCCACCAATTATCGGTAGCGTCGACTATGCCGTATTTGTTGTTGGTAATTCCGGCATTGAGCCAAGTGTATCCATTTAACGCTAAATTATTTAGAAAAGATGAATTTCTTATGGTTAAATGTCCGTTAGAATTATCAATGCCAGCATAATTCTGGTCAAAAGTAACATTATCTAGAGTAATAGTTGAATTATAGATTGATAATGGCACTGCATAATTGCTTCCGCCATAATTCACTACGACATTTTCCCAGACAGCCGAAGAGCCATTAGAAAATCCGAAGCCGTGCCAGTCCTGTGGTGCCGGCCTGATTAAACCGCCATCAGAATCACTATCACCGCCTCTAGCGTCATCATGAAGCGAGGTAAAAATGATGGGCTCTGCTACTGTGCCCTTGGCGATCATCTGTCCACTGATATAGACATCCTTCGTATATAGATCACTTTTGTCATGAAGAAATTTGACTATTGTGCCCGGCTCCACGATGAGGCGATCAGTGGAAGAAATATCAATCGTACTAGTCACGATTATGGGACTGTTCGCTTTGGACCAGACAATATCACTCGCCAAAGCAGAATTAGGAGAAAATAAAAAAACTCCCCCGCTTAGAGCCAGGAAAGTTAAACAGAAAATTAAACAAAAAAATAAACGGTAAAAAAGTTTTTTCATCCCTCCCAGGTTACTTTTTATATGCTTAAATTATATCACGAAATAAAAATAAAGCAAAAATTAAATTAAATTTTCGTGACAAAATCCAAATAATTATCCTTGTTAATTAAATTAAATTCTGCTTCAGGATATTCCTTAATCCAATTTGATGGAGCATTCTTGGATGTTGCTCCATATTTGAATTCAAAGCCATAAATCTTGCCTTCTCTTTCTTCAATATAATCAATCTCTGTCCCCGCCTTAGTACGCCAGAAATATGCCTGTCCATCTATGCCATTATAAGAAAGCAGTTTTTTTCTCTCCACGGCCAAAAAATTCTCCCACAATTGTCCAATATCGTTGCGATCTTTGAGCGGTTTAAGATTGTCTATCATCAGATTCCTAATTCCCAAATCATAAAAATAAATTTTATCCATTTTACTCACCTCTTTCCTTAAATTATTACTAAAACCCTTCAGACGGAAAATCACGAACGACTTTTCCAGCAAATCAATATACCTATTGACGGCATCACGGCTAATATTTAAAGAATTCGACAGTTCGGTTATAGATACTTGATTCCCAATCTGAAAAGACAATAATTTCAATAAATCAGCCAGTTTGTTTTCGTGCTTGATATTAGCCAGAGCCAAAATATCCTTATATAAATAAGAATGGCCGAGTTCTTTCAATAAATCTTTCTTCCTTTGTAAATTATTTTCAGTAATAACTCTCGGATAACCGCCATAAATCAAAATATTTTCCAAATCATAATTCAATTCAAAGGCATTCTTATCCTGATGTAATTCTGCCATAGAAATAGGAAACAATTCAAAGGTCCAAATTCTTCCCGTGAGCGGTTCACTCACTTTATTGGCCAATTCAAACGATGACGATCCCGTGGCGATTATCTTCAAATCAGGCATTTCATCAATGAGGATTTTCAAATTCAAACCAATCTCCGGCACTCTTTGTGCTTCATCAATAAATAATAAATCATATCCCTCGACCAATGACTTTAATTTAACGCCATCCCTACTGGAAAGCACATCTAAATATTTAATCTCATCGGCATTGATCAGTAATGGCTTTTTAATTTTATCATATAATTCCAAATTCCCGATTATTTGCTTGGATAAAGTAGTTTTTCCTACCTGTCTGGCACCATAAATTATAACTGCCTTATTGGAGTTAGTGATCCTTTCCTTTATTTTTTCATGTAAAAGCCTGTTTATATACATAAATTTGTGTTAATTTATTGACATTTTATATTTATTAAACTATATTAACTATCTATAGAATTTTTTTGTTTTCATGACATTGTTTACTTGGGCTAAAGAAAGTCTCACGCCTGGGAGGGCTTGATTCAGAGGCTTTCT
>CAIPBY010000055.1 GCA_903863425.1 Candidatus Buchananbacteria bacterium
CAATTTTCTTACTCATAAATATTAAAGCAAAAATCTTTTAGCCAAAAAATTCTTGATATTATCGCGAAACTTTTGTTCACAAAAATTTTCAGCATGACTTTTAATAATTTCCGAATTATACTTGGCTGGCTGGAATCTTAAAATGCGATCAGCTAACTCTTCCCAAATTTGTTCGTCAAAAAATTCTCCCGTTACATTTTCGATGACTGTTTCCGTCGCGCCGCCTTGGCGATAGGCAATTACCGGACGTCCGGCAGCCATCGCCTCAATGGTGGTAATGCCGAAATCTTCTTCTTGCGGATTAATATAAGCAATACATTCAGCATATAACTTTGCTTTTTGATCATCATTAATCTTACCCAAAAATTCGACATTCGGTTTGGCAATTTTCTTCAAATACTTCATTTCCGGACCAACACCAAAAATCTTGGCTGGAATACCTAAACGTGAAAAGGCCTTAACCACCAAATCAAAGCGCTTATACGGAACTAAGCGACCGCCCGCTAAATAATAATTTTTAGGGGCCGGCGAAACATAAAACTTGGCCGTTTCTACTGGCGGATAAATTACCGCCGCGTCACGATTATAATATTTCTTAATTCGTTGCGCGACCGTTTGAGAATTGGCGATAAAATAATCAACTCGATCTGCCGCCAATCGATCCCAAATTCTTAACTTATTGAGCGTAACCGGTAAATACTTTTTTACCAGCCAGAAGGTCTTGAGTTCCCGCAAATAGTTATGGCTATCATTCCAGAGGTAACGTGTCGGGGTATGACAATAACAAACGTGCTTGGCGGTCGGATTAGTAATGACGCCCTTAGCAAAAGAAGCGGCCGAAGAAATAACCAGATCATAATCCATTAACTGCTGATGTTCAATCGCTGACGGCATCAGTGACAACCACCACTGATATTTCTTGACGCCCCACGGCAGGTTCTGCAAATATGAGGTTTTGACGCATTTATCACTAAAAAATTTATTAGTACCCTGCTGATCATAAACAATAGTAAAAATAGGCGCTTGAGGAAAAATCTCATAGAGCGCTTTTAAAACTTTCTCCGCACCTCCATCTTGGACCAAATGATCATGTATTAAAGCAATCTTTGGCATAAATATGATGCTGTTATTTTAGCTTAAATCCCCGGTAGAGGCAAATAATGTCAACTTAAATCTTTTTAAAATAAGGGTAATTACTAAGTTTGCCACCAGCACTTTTCATTTCAGCTATATAAACATTGGTCAAAATGGCATAATTGTGACAATAACTAACTTTGCCACCAAATTTATGCCAATTATTTGTCCCACTTGTTCATATTCACGTTCATGGAAAGTCAGAAGGTCTAAAAGAAAATGTAAGCGATGCAGGCACGAATTCAGCTCTAATATCTATCCAGTCAAAGACATCAGATCAACTATTGATGATTGGCAAAAATGTATCCATGTATTCATTAGACAAAGAGCTATTTTAACAATCAGTGAGGAAACGGGTATTGGTCATTGTCGTATAGCTAGTATGGTTGATATTTTAAGGCAATGCATGGCTAGTGACATTCCAGGTCGCTTCAATGGTCCAGTTGAACTTGATGAGACATATATCGGCGGCCAGAGGAAAAACAAGTGTTTGCATATTAGGAGAATAAAGGCTAAGCGCGGACATGGCACTGACAAACTGCCAATTATGGGCGTATTTGATCGATCTTCAAAACAAGTCTACATAGAAGTTATGCCAGTCAAATTAAGCATGTATCATCTATTTCGAATTACAAATAGTAAGTTAATCCATGGAACATTGATTATTACTGATGGCTACAAAATGTATCGTGGATTCAAGGCAAGGGGATTTAAACATGAATATGTAGATCATGACGGAGGTGAATATGTCAGAGGAGAAATCCATACTAACAACATTGAAGGATTTTGGGGCATACTGAAACGAAAACTTGGATGCATTGGTGGAGTGAGAAGAAACAGATTGCATTTATTCGTAGCTGAAATCGTTTGGAATTTCAATCATAAATCATTAACATATCAACAACAAGAAAAATTATTATTAGATTTAGTCATCAAATTTGGTGGCCTAATCCAGTAATTACCCTAATTAAAAGACAGG
>CAIPBY010000056.1 GCA_903863425.1 Candidatus Buchananbacteria bacterium
AGATAATTAAAAAGATTAAATTTTAACCCTCTCTCCGAAAATAAGAAAACATCCATTGCCTCGCGTAATCGGATGTTTTTGTTTTATAGTTTTTTAAATTAAAAATTGGGGATAAGAAATTTTGTTCGCATGAGCGAAATGTGTTATAATAAATACATAAATAAATAAAATTTAATTTATTCGGGAACCAATTTTAATGGAAGTGAAATGAAGTTGAATGCTACCCGCAAGACATACCTATCAAGGCTAAAATGTTTTAATTTTAGCGCCTTATTTAATTCTGAAAAGTTCAAACAAAAGTTGTTGAATGTTTTTTTACTATGTTGTTTCGGCTTTTTAGCTATTGCTTGTCTTCTTGTTCTCAGGTGGAATGGTATTTTTCTCATAATCTTGCTTTTGATTAATATTTTTATTTATGTCTCTTACCGTTATAATGTCTCTATTCCGGGCATTTCTAAGCTTTCCAGTCATTATATTAAAAAGAGTACCCAAGGTTTCAGTAAACTCAATTCATCTTATTTCAGATTTAAATTTCTTTATTACCTTATCCTGTTGATTCACGATATCGATAGCGGTTTTGGCTTGCTTTTCGACAATGCTAAGCCATTGGGCATTGAATTTTCCGCATTTACCAAGAGCGGACGGCTTGCCACTGGCAAGAAGGAGGCGATGAAAGTTAAAGTTAGGGAGGAGTACCTCAAGGAGGCTCTTTGGGCTCATCATCTTAAGAAGAAAAAGGCCACTATAGCCTCTATGATCAGTTCCTCGGCGCTGACTGTTATTATTCTTGTTTTAACTATTATTTTTGCTCAACATAGTTTGGCTGCCACTTATGGTTGGGTGCAGACTGATTGGAGCGAGGGTGCTTCTACGAGCAGTAATCCAGTACATCCAGATGGACAGAGTGGCTGGAAAAAGTTTAACACCTCAACTAATATCACGATGATTGATGGCGGAACGTCGTTTCAAATTGCAACTTCAACTAGTTCATCAACGGATGGTGGAGCGCTCACTACTAGTACGGATAATAATTTTACGACTGGTGGCGGATTCGGCAATGGTGCCTTGTCTGGTCTGACTAATTTTGGTTCCGGAGCCTACTCATATTTAGCAAATTCTAGATCAGTTGCAGATTTTTTCAACGCTACTTCCAGCCTTAGCACAAATATAATGAGTATGGATTATGATTCAGATCATAATGTTTATTGGGGATTGAGGTTTGATAATCCAAATTATACTCTTAAAGGAATTGATCCTGAAACAATGGCGGTGGTTACATCGACAACCGGCGTCACTGGTACGGGCGGTAAAATAGTTTATGAATCTAACGGTTCGGGGAATCTTTGGGCGGCGGCAACTACTCAAATAAAAAAATATCATGCCACAAGCTCGATTGTTATTGGACAGGTTGGCAGTACTGTTACGGTTACAAATGGTACTGGAATAATAGATTATGACTCCAATCAAGATGTTCTTTGGACTTTGCGTACCACTGGTTCCGGCATGTTATAGAAGATTACTGGCGGATCAGCACCGGCTAGTTCTACGGCTACAACTACGGCAGTGGGTACGCCGACTGCGATTGCTTACGATGTGACCAACCAGGCGGTCTGGGTGGCAGGCTCTAGCGGTATCCTTCAAAAATTTAATGCCGTTACTCTAGCTTCTATGGGTACGACGACCATTCTTGGAACAGCCCATCAGATTGTCTATGATCCCAATGAAAACGCTGTTTGGGTGAGTAGTAATGGTGCTAGCGGAGCAGTGCAAAAAGTCAATGCTAGTACCTTGGCCGTAAATGCTACCAGTGTCCCATGTCCAACCGGAGGAGCTTATTTGAAATATATTGCTACAGAAAGGGCAGTTATTGTTGCTTGTACCGCTAGCGTTAATAGCGCCGATTACCGGTTGATAAAAGTTGAGGCCGCTACAATTGCTACATCAACAAATCGCATATTCTATTTTGGTGCTTATAATAGTCTTTCTTCCTTGGCTTATAATAGCGCTACCAATGAATTGATGTATAATGTAGGCAGTTCTATAGCTGTTAATAAAATTAGTGCGCATGATTTTGGAATTAGGAACACAACTTTGGGAGTATATAGCGTTATCAATGGCCCAGAGTCTGTCCTATTTGATTCAGTTAATAATGCAATTTGGGTTGCTGGCGGTAGCACTAATGGAAAGCTAGAAAAATATAATGCCGCGACTGGAGCCCAACTATTAAGTAATATTTCTTTGGGCAGTACTCCCAGAGGTTTGAGTTATGATTCAAGACAAAACACTATTTGGGTGGCAAATTCAGCCGGGACAACGTTGCAAAATTTCAATGCTGTCGATGGCTCTTCTGCTCTTGGTACTGTAAATATATCCGGCACTTGTACTACGCCAACGGCCACTGCTTATGATCCAACTCAAAATCAAATTTGGGTGGCTTGTTATGGAAATACAAAAATACAAAGCTATAATGCCGCTACTGGAGCCGTCGTCAGTTCGACGATAATTGCCGGCACCAATCCGGACGACATTGTTTATGATTCAAGACAAAATGCTATTTGGGTAGCTCACTGGGGTCAGGATATTAAAAAATATAACGCCATTGACGGTTCATTAATCCAGACCATAACCACTACGCAGAGATTAACGGATTTAGTTTATGATCAAGCGCAAAATTCTATTTGGGCGCTATTTTTTAATGGAAGTTTGTCGAAATATGATGCTGTTTCTGGAATACAAATAGGAGCAACAGTAGTCGTTACTAATGGCGTAGAGATGGTGGGTATAGCTTACGATTCAATTGATAATTCGATCTGGGTTGGAGGTAGTATGACCTATACAAACGGGGGATTTTATCGTAATAATTTTGTTAAGTTTGATGCTGCCACCATGGATAGAATTGGAAATTTTCAGACTGGATTTAGGATTGGCGATTTGGGTGCTTTAGAAAGACCCATTGCCTTTGATAGCAATCAAAATGCCATTTGGATGATTTCAAAAAATAATAGACAAATGCAAAAGATTTCTGCCAGTTGGCACGGACAAACTGGAAATTTCACTTCGACTGTAATTGATTTTTCTCAAAATGTGAGTTTTACTACTTTATCCTGGTTACCTTCGACTCAATCTTCTTTGCTCGGCAGTAATGCTTTGGAATTTCAGGTAGCCACCAGCAGTACCTCGACTCCTGATACTTGGAATTTTGTCGGTCCGGACGGTACGGCCTCGACTTATTACACCTCTTCTAGTCAGGCCATGACTAGCACTGCCAGATATGTCAAATATAAAGCATTTTTTAATTCTGCCACAATTTCTAGTACGCCGATTTTAAATGGTTTGACTTTCAATTATACCAAGTATGCCACTACTTCGGAATTAATTTCATCCAAATATGATTCCGGCAGTGATGCTAATTTAATTTCCAAAGTCAGTTGGACTGCGACTGGTACTTCGACTAATGCTCAGGTTAAAATTCAAATTAGAGTTGCCAGCACTTCTGACGGCTTGGATTCAGCTACTTGGTGTGGCTATAATGATGCCGGTGCCAGCTGTACGGGCAATAATTATTTTGAAGATGGTGATAATAATATTTTGGTCGCTAGCGGTCATCCTTTGATGTCTGGTAGTGGCCATCGATACTTTCAATATCGTGTCGTTTTGACTTCTGATGGAATAGCCACTCCGACTTTCAATGATATTAATATTGTTTATTTGGTTAATGCCAGACCGGAATTCACAGCACCAGCCACAGCCAGCCAGCGGGAAGGTGATGGCTTAGTATTGATCGATTATTCGGCGCTTGATTCAGATACAACCAGCACGGGCGCTTGTCATAATTGTGTCATTCCGTCTTTTGAAGTTTCTCTTGATGATGGTGTTAATTGGAGTCCGATAACTGCCGGTTTGCCGGCTACTAGCACTGCTTCCACAACCATCTTGGCTTCCACCTCGACTAGTTATTCTGTGATTTGGGATGCTAAGCATGCCGGTTTGGATGGAATCTATGCGACTAGCACCAAAATTAAGATTACTATTGATGACAAAGAGGGTGGCGCTAATCAAGCTGTCACCACCACGGCCGCCTTCGTGTTGGATGTAAAAAATCCAACTTATGTCGGTACAGGAATTAAAGTTATTGCCTCTACGACGCCGGCCAGCTTGGAGCTTAATGCCAGCGATAATTCTCTAGATCTAAAAATGTGTTTTTCTTTGAATAGTTTGTCGACTCTTTGCTCTCCTTATGAGGACTATAGTCCGATTGCAACTTTTGATGTTGTTAATCCTACCGCGCAGGTTTATGCGCATTTTAGAGATAAATTCGGCAACATCACTACTTTGAATGCGATTACTCCCGGCATTACCACTGGCATGGTAGTTCGTGATATTTCCGATGTGGTATCAAGTTCTACGGTTTATCAGGAATTTTTGGCTTGGAAAATTGTTACAATTACTCCTCCGTCGGAATTTCATAAATATCATGTTTGGCGTTCTACTGACGGAGGCGATTATTCAGAAGTAGCCTCAATCACCGGTTCCTCGACAAATTATTATTTTGATCAGGATTTGTCCGGTGGCGTAACTTATGCATATAAAGTTACAGTGGAGGATACTAACGGCAATGTTTCAAAGTTTTCCTCGGTTGTTAGTGATACAGCTGATGGTATCGGCGGAACCAATACGACTCCGCCGACAATTTCTAATGTTGAAGTAGTGGCGACTACGACTCAAACGGCGACAATTGAATGGGATACGAATGAATTGGCAAATTCCACGGTTCATTATTCTCTCGATAATTTAGGATATGATCAGACGGCAGTAGTAGTGACTATGGTAGATAATGTTGCCGGCTTAGGTCGCCATCGGGTGGTTTTGACTGGTTTGCAACCCAATGAAGCTCAATATTATTTTTCGGTCGAGTCAGAAAATGCTATGGGCAATCGAACCATTGATGATAATGTCAGCATTGGTTATGGCTTTACTACCAAGTCTGGTCCGCAAATTTCCGGCGTCACTGCTAATTTTATCAGTAATAGCGGAGCCACTATAATTTGGAATACCACCGATGCAGCTGATACTTATGTAATTTATTCAACGAGCTCCGCTAACCTTGCGACTTATCAATTAGTCGGTTCGGCCGATTTGGTTCATGAAGTTGGAAATAGTGATTCCGTTACTTCGCACTCTAAGTCGCTAACCGAATTGACCTTGGGTACGGCTTATTATTATTATGTTAAGTCAGGCATCGCCACAGACAATAATGCCGGAGGTTATTATAGTTTTACGACGGCCATAGATAGCGTGGCTCCAGTTATTACGGCCGTGACTTCTACTATTGTGACAGATGTTCAGGCCTTAATCAGTTGGAGCACCAATGAATTGTCTGATTCGTTGGTTGAGTACGGCACTAGCAGTGGGACATATTTCGGCATGTTCAGTGATTCTAATTTATCTACCAATCATAGAATTGTTTTGAGTGGTCTTTCGACAAGCACTCCTTATTATTATAAAGTTTTATCAACCGATGCTAGTGGCAATCAGTCATCTAGTACCGGTGATGGCTTTACTACTTTGGAAACTTTGTCCCAAGAATCGGCAGTCGCTTTGCGAGAACAGCTGGCCTTGCTTCAGGGTTATGCGTCGGGTACGGCCGAAGGCTATGCTTCGGGCACTGATGCTGGTTATGATGCGGGGTATGCTGCCGGCTATTCTGCGGGAACTACTTACGGCTATAATTGGGGCTATGCCTCTGGTACGGCGGGCGGTGGTTATGATGCGGGATACATAGCAGGCTACGCTTCTGGTACGGCCGATGGCTATGCAACGGGAACTACTTACGGCTATAATTGGGGCTATGCTTCAGGAACTATTTTTGGTTATGATTGGGGTTATGCAACTGGTACAGCTTCTTGTCCGGTTTGTGCGACTTGCAGTGGCGGAGGAGGAGGCAGTAGCTCATATATCGATCGAGTTAAGCCGGTAATTAGCGCAGTGGCTACAGCCAACTCAGAAAATGGTTTGGTTATCAGTTGGACGACAGATAAGAAGAGCAGTAGTTTTGTGGAATATGGAAAAACATCGACTTATGGCAAGACGTTAGGCCAAATTGATTCTGTAACTAGTCATTTAGTGACTCTGGATAATTTAGAAAATGGCGTCACTTATCATTATCGAATTAATTCAGTTGATGAAAATGGCAATCTTGGCCAATCGGGAGATAATTTATTTGAGACATTGGCCTCGGCTTCAATCGGATCGGAATCTAGTGGTGTTGTTAATGACGGAGTATTCATGGCGGCAGTAAATAAGGCTCTATCGCTAGTCAGTCAAATGTCTTCTCAGGTTTCTGTTGGTGCCCTAGAGTCGGCTTTGAATTCTCAATATGATTTGGTGCGTCAATTATCTGATTTTGTGCCGGCACCAATGTTAGGTGGAGAGCCCAAGGTAACTGTCACGGCCAATAACGCAGTAGTCACTTGGTCTAGCGATAAGAGGTCAAACTCTTTGGTCGCTATTGCGCCTGATAATTCATATGATAAGACCAAGGGTGATAATGCTTATTTGCAGGTCATAGGAAATGCGACTGAGGCGACTTCAACTCATATAGTTACGCTAAATAATTTAGATCCTGAGACGGTTTATCATTATCAAGTCAGATCTATGTCTGGCATCGGTTCAGAGAGTAAGTCCGGGGACTTCACTTTCAGAACCAAGAGCAAGCAATTGGAGATAACTAATGACACAGTAGAGAGGGTCTCAGATCAAGAAGCGATTTTTCGTTGGTTGACAAATATCGAAACAGATTCGGCAGTCAAATATACGCCTTATCGAAATGGTGTTTTGGCGATTGATGAAGCGATAAGTATTAAGAGCAAGGCTGTCACTACTCTGCATGAAGTTACGGTTAATGGTTTCGAGTCCGGACTTACTTATCAAATAGAATTATCTGGCAAGGATTTGACTGGTAAAACTGTCACCAAGAAAATTGCTGATTTTTCTTCGGGCCAAGATGATTTACCACCTACAATTTATCAAGTACAAACCGAAAGCGCTTTGTCTCAGGGCAAAGATAGTAATGTTCAGACGATTATCTCTTGGTTGACCAATGAGCCGTCGGTCGGGCGCATTTATTATAAGAAGGGCGCTGATCAAGGCGATACCAATTGGGAGAAGACCACACTGGACACCGGATATACCAAGAAACATATTGTGGTTATCACTAAATTTGATCCGGGAACGGTTTATCAATTCAAAATAGAGAGTACTGATTCCAGCAATAATATCGCGACTTCGAAAATTTACACCTTGCTCGCTCCCAAGCAGAAAGAATCCGTCTTTACGGTTATTATAAATAATTTCGAAGACATTTTTGGTTGGACTAAGCAAATCGGGCAGTAGGAAATAAAGATTGTGATATAATAATATTAATTTATTTTTCGAATAAATATTTAATGAAAGAAAAAAATAAAAAAATTATTCCAGTCAAGTCAGCCTCAAATTCAACTGAGAAAGAAGTTATTAAAGTTGAAAAATTGAATGTGGTTTATTTCAAAGGCAAGCCTAATCAGGTTAACGCTTTGACGGATATAAATTTAAAAATATATCCCGGAGAATTCGTGGTATTTTTCGGGCCATCTGGTTGTGGTAAATCAACTTTGCTCTACGCTATTGCGGGACTTGAGAGGAATATAGAAGGTAATGTCTTGGTTAATGGCAAGAATTTGACTAAGTTTTCTGATCGTGACTTTGATAACCATAGGCGTCATACGGCGGGTATGATTTTTCAGGCTTATCATTTGATTAATTCTTTGAATGTTTTGAGTAATGTTATCCTACCTCAATTCGCCACCAACACCTCGTCCAAAGAGCGAGAGAGGAAAGCCCTAGATTTGTTGAAATTTTTCAGTGTTTTGGAACAGAAAAAAAAGTTTCCCAATGAGCTTTCCGGCGGTCAACAGCAACGGGTGGCAATTTGTCGGTCACTGATGAATGATCCGCAGATGATTCTAGCTGATGAGCCCACGGGAAATCTTGATTCCAAATCCGCAGTTGATGTGATGAATACCTTACTTGACTTGAATGAAAAGCAGAAGAAGACGATTATCTTGGTAACTCATAGTCCGGCCAGTCTGGATTATGCGCATCGAGTTTTCTATATCAAAGATGGTAAGCTGGTTGATGAAAAATTGAATCGACCGGTGGGCAGTAAGCTGGTAAGAGAGGTTTTGCCGAAAGATATTCTTGAGGCGGACTTAGAGGCTGGCTACAAGCCGGGCATGAAATCAGGCAAGGGTAGCGGGGAAGTGGCGGAAGAAGGATTTATGTCGAAAATTAAAACCAAAGAAATTATTTTGGAGGCCTTGCTTAATATTAATACCAGGGGTTTTGATCAGATGCAGAAAATAGTGGATGATATGGTTGTCAGTGGCAAACATCACAAAGATAATTTGAAGAATTTTTTGGATAAAAATTGGGAATTAGGCGGACTTAATATGGATAAGCGCACGGCCAAGAAATTAGCCTCAAAAATAAAGCAATTAGTCGATTTGCGACGATCTGTAAGTGGTAGTCGCGCCAAGACGGTTCTAGCTCAGGCAGAACAAATCAAAAATATTCTGTTGCCGATGTATGGAGTTAAACTAAATGAACGACAGAAAGACATATTTGATGAATTGCTGGCTCGACGTCTGTCTAAGCAGATTGATGATAAAGAAATGTATTTTGTATTGACTAGTCGCCATAAAAATAGTGGTTTAGGTTTGGCCTCTGGGTTGGCGAAGAAAATTATCAAGAAAATAGAGTTATTAATTTTGGAACAATTGTAATATGAAAGTAAGGGATACCCTATCATTATCAACTCGCATGTTCAGAAATCGCCCCATGAGGACATTTCTCACGGTTTTGGGCGTGAGTGTAGGAATTGGCATGGTGTTGTTTCTGGTCTCTTTTGGTTACGGTTTACAGAAAACAATTTTGAATAGAATTACCACGGCCGATGCTTTGCTCAGTTTGGACGTCAATCCTAGTCCGTCAAATTTGGTTGATTTGAATAATAATAGTATTGCCGATATTGTGAAAATTCCAGGGGTGACTGAGGTGAGTCGGCTAGCCGAGTTTCCCGGGCAAATAAGTAATGCCAGTTCCACGGCCGACGCCACGATTTATGGTATGGATAATTCTTATTTTCGTTTGAACGGTTCTAAAGTGGCATCTGGAAATTATCCTAGTTCGGATAGTGCTTATGAAATTATTATTTCTTCAGCTGTATCCAGGTTATTTAATTTCACGGGAGATGAAGCTCTAGGCCAAGAAATTGAATTGACTTTGTATATTAGTGAGTCGGCTGATCCTAATTCTGCCAATTCAGTGGAGGAAACTCAGCTGATCAAGCAGAATAATCGCTACAAAATAGTGGGTATTATGGAAGATGATAATAGCAGTTTCGTATATGCACCGCTTAAGACTTTGGACAATGTGACGATTGACAAATATAGCGCTTTAAAAATCAAGGCAATAGACTCTAAGTCACTAGACACCATAAGGCCGCAATTGGTGGAAAGAGGATTCTTGGTTTCTTCGCTTTCAGATACCATTGCTCAAGCCAATAAAATATTTGGCATCATTCAAATATTTTTGTTTTTCTTCGGTTTTGTGGCGCTCATAGTTTCGGCCATTGGTATGTTCAACACTATGACGATTACGCTTCTGGAGCGAACCAACGAAATTGGTATTATGCGATCTATTGGTATTTCCGGCAAAGACATTAGGAGAATATTTTTGGTAGAGTCTGGATTAATGGGATTATTCGGTGGTATCGGCGGAGTGGTAGTCGGTTACGTGGCGGGGCAATTGGTGAATTTCTTTATAAATATTCTAGCTAGAAATTTCGGTGGTGTTTCCATTAATCTATTCTACAGTCCTTGGCAATTCACTTTGATCGTAGTAGGGTTTTCGGTGGTGGTAGGATTTTTGACTGGAATCTATCCTTCTGTTCGTGCTTCCAGGCTCAATCCTTTGGATGCCCTGAGGTATAAATAAAACATATATTTTCTCGCCAAAACACCTTGATAAAACAAGGTGTTTTTGTTATGCTGGAAGAGTGGGAATGAGATTCAGTTTGATAATAGTTGTTATAAAATCTATGCCAGTCCTCATAAATTTCAAAATATGCGATAATGCCAAAGAGTGCAATGGCGCGGCAGTTTGTCCGACCGGTGCTTTATCTTGGGATGATAAGAAGAAAACCATTAAAATCGACAATAAGAAATGCACCAGTTGCGGGAAGTGTGAGAGCGCTTGTATGATTGGATCGATTATGGTGGCTAAGAATGAAAAAGAGTACAAGGGATTCAAGAAAGAAATTGATAATGATCTTAGGAAGGCATCTGATCTGTTTGTAGATAGATATGGCGCCTCACCGATAGGCCCTGTCTTCTTGATTCCCAAGGGTAAGTTTGATTTGGAAGTTTTACAGTCGTCAAAAATGGTGGCCGTGGAATTATATGACAATGATTCTATTAAATGCCTGTTGGTTTCTATTCCCGTCAGTGAGTTATTGAAAGATTTACCGGTGAAATATAGAAAATTTGAAGTTAAGGATAAGGAAATATTAAAAAAGTATAAAATTTCACAATTACCGGCTATGCTGTTTTTTCAAGATGGAAAGTTGGTTGGAAAGATTGAGGGATTTTATGGGAAAGAGCAGAAGAAAGAGTTGGAAGGAAAGATTGGGAAGATTGTAAATGGTAAGAAAAAATAATATTTTAAAATTTATGTCTAAGGAAATAGAAAATTATTGGAATGCAACAGCGCAAAAATATCAGAAAAAATCTGGCATAAGTTTGGCCTCTGCTCATTATGGGCCTTATGCTCCGCAGGAGAAAGATTTGAAACTGCTGGGCAATGTGAGAAACAAGAAAATTTTGGAAATAGGATGCGGTGGAGGGCAATGTTCCATTGCTTTTGCCAGACAAGGAGCCAAATGCACGGCCATTGATTTATCTGAAGAGCAATTGAAATTCGCCAAGGAATTATCCAAAGAGAATAAGGTAGAAATTGATTTTAGGCAAGGCGATTTTCAGGATTTAAAGGCATTTAAATCAAGCAGTTTCGATATTGTTTTTTCTGCTTATGCCTTGCAGTATTCTTTTGATTTGCGCCAAGTATTTTCTCAGGTTTATAGAATATTAAAGAAAAGAGGCTTATTTGTTTTTAGTTTTGATCATCCTTTCTATCTGATTATCAAAAAAAAGACCAAAAAGATCAAAGAAAGCTACTTCCAGACAGGCAGAATGGAGAGTAAAAGTTCCTGGGAAGATAAGAACAAAAATAAAATCAGATTCGTATATTACAAAAATAAACTGTCTGATATTTATAACGCTCTCGCGGATGAGAAATTTATGGTCGAGAAAATACTTGAGCCGTTAGATTTAAAGGGGGAAAAAGCTTGGACCAAAGGAGAGTGGAGTAAATTTTATCCCAAGGAATTGGTGAAATTAGTAGGGCCGACAATAATTTTCAAAGCTAGAAAAAATAAATAATTTTATGTTAATCAAAGATTTACAAAATTGTGAAGAATTTATAGCAGGCGATAATACCATTCTTCGTGAACTTTTGCATCCAGACAAAGAATATGTAAATTTTCGCTTTAGTTTGGCACATGCAATTGTAAAATCTGGGATGACTTCGTACTCGCACAAGTTGAAAACATCAGAAGTGTACTATATTCTCGAAGGTGAAGGGGAAATGTATATTGATGATGAAAATCAAAAAGTCTGTTCTGGACAAGCTGTATATATTCCTCCAAATTCTAAGCAATATATTCAAAATACCGGAGACGTTGATTTAGTATTTTTATGTATCGTCGATCCGGCTTGGCGAAAAGAGGATGAAGAAATATTGTAAGTTAATTTTTTTCGTCATCCCGGAATTTTAATGTAATCATTAAAATATCCGGGAACCAGGCCCTCCCCGGATCAAGTCCAGGGTGACGGTAGGAAAACCTGGATCCCGGATCTCCGCTTCGCTGTGTCCGGGATGACGGCCTAAGTTGAGTTAGAATTATTTTTATTTAAATATATGATCAACATCACATATTTCGTCCATGGAACGACCACTGACAACGAATCTGGACTTTCATCCGGCTGGAATGATGTGGAACTTTCTGATTTGGGTAAGAAGCAATCAATTGAACTCAAAGAATTAATTAAAGACAAAAAATTTGATGTGGTTTTCTGTTCGGATTTGAAGCGCGCGGTGGAATCGACAAGTTTAACTTTTGAAAATTCAGTGCCTATTATGATTGATGAAAGATTGCGAGAGTGCAATTATGGAGAATATAATAGTAAGTCTTCGGAGGTTGTCGAACCTATGCAGGAAAAAATGATTACAGATAGATTTCCTGAAGGAGAAAGTTACGAGGATGTGAAAATTAGAATTGAAGAGTTTTTGAAATTTCTTAAACAAAATTATGACGGCAAAAGTGTGGCTATTATTGCTCACAAAGCACCGCAATTAGCTCTCGACGTAATTATTAAAAATAAGACTTGGGAACAGGCTTTTGCGCAGGATTGGCGCAAGAGAAAAGCTTGGCAACCGGGATGGGAATATATTTTGGACTAAATTTATGAAAGTATCCAT
>CAIPBY010000057.1 GCA_903863425.1 Candidatus Buchananbacteria bacterium
TACGGCTATTGGTTACTTTGCAGATGTTTCTTCTAATAATCTCACCAATGCCACCGCCATCGGCTACAATGCTAAAGTGGCTATTTCTAATGCCATGGTCCTTGGTGGTACGGGCGCTAATGCGATTAAGGTGGGTATTGGTATGACTTCGCCATCAGTAACCCTTGATGTTTTGGGTACAGCATCTTCTACTGGCTTGCAAGTGAATGGCAATGCTACTACTACTGGCAATTTGGTTGTTTCAGGAACTATTAATAGAAATCCGGTCATCACTTTGGGCACTGATTTATCTGGTAGTGTTACCCTCACCAATTTAGGTAGTGGCACTTTAAATGCCACTATTGCGGCTAATTCAGTTGATGGCACGAACATTGCTTTGGGCTCTGATGCTACTGGCGACATCATGTATTATAGTGGTACGGATTGGGTTAGGAAGGCTGGTTCAGCTGGATTTCTGAAATCAACTGGGGCAGTTGCTCCGGCTTGGTCGTCTATTGTTGATGCTGATGTTCCTGATACAATTACGGCTTCTTATTATTTGCTTTTAACTGGCGGAACAGTCACTGGTAATTTAGCATTATCTAAGGCTACAGGAGGTAATAGCTTGGTAGTAGACACAAATGGTCTAGTCTATGATTCTACAAATAATCGTGTGGGAATTGGGACGGCGAGTCCAGCTCAAACCCTTGATGTGGTTGGTAATATAAAAATAAATACCAGCAGTGCCTATATGTTAAATGGTGTTTATCTGGCTTATGGCGATACTGCTCTTTTTAATTATTATTTTGGTGAGGCGGGAGATGCCCTTTCATATTTCCATACAATAGGCTCCCAAAATACCGCCGTTGGGCATTATGCTTTAGCTGGTGGGGCGGCGGGTTGGGATGGTCAAGGCGAGCCGAATGTAAACACTTACTATGCAAACACTGCCATTGGCGCTTTTGCTCTTTCTTCTTCCACGACTGGCAGTCTTAACACGGCCATGGGTCGAAATGCTCTCCGCTTAAATACTACTGGTAATCAAAACACGGCCAATGGTACGGGCGCTCTTTATGCCAATAGTACTGGTAGTGATAGCGTGGCTGAAGGCGATAATGCCCTTTTTGATTATATAGGTAGTGGTGCTATGACGGCTATTGGTATTAATGCTGGAGCTCCCAAGGGGTTTAAAGACGGTAGTTGGGATCCAATTAATAATACTTCTACCAGGTTTAATTCTAGAAGGGATGCTAGCAGTACTTTCATCGGTCATGGAGCTTCCCGTGACAACAATACCAATCCTGACGATGTTTGGCTCTATAATGCCACTGCCATCGGCTACAATGCCAGGGTCGGTGCTTCCAACACCTTAGTTCTGGGTGGTAAAAATGAAACTGATATTGGTGGCACTGATAATAGAGTTAAAGTCGGTATTGGTACTTCTACGCCAGCATATACTTTAACAGTTGTTGGCACCAGTACGGCTGTAGCAAGGTTTATTAGTGGCGCTAGCTCTTGTACTATTACTGCTGGTACTGGCATTGCCTGTACTTCTGACGTTAGACTTAAAAATAATATTTCCAGTCTTGATGAGAGTTTAAATAAAATTATGAATCTTCGTCCAGTTTCTTTTGCCTGGAATGCTGATAATACTAATGCTACTAATTATGGCTTTATCGCTCAAGAAGTAGAATCAGTCATTCCTGAATTGGTGACGACGGATAGCGGTGGTATGAAGAGTCTATCCATGCTTGGCATGGTGCCATTTTTGACTGGCGCCATACAGCAACAACAAACAGAGATTAACAATTTATCCAATCAAATAAATTCTAATATCAATTCAATTCCAAATAATACTCCACTAGTCGTCTCTGATTCCAATCCAGTTATTGATAATTTGCGAGTAACTCAATCTGCTGATTTCTATGGCACCATTACGGTTATCGGCGAGGCCGGTTTCCAAAGTAAAGTTACTTTTGAGAAAGATGTAGAAATTAAAGGTAAATTATATGTTGACAAAGATCAGGCGGGGACAGTTACCATCGTTGCCGGTTCGACTACGGCCAGTGTCATTTTTAATCAGCCGTATGATTCTACGCCGAAGATTGTGGCTAACCTTAATTATTCTTCCACCTCGCCGGCCTTTGCTCGTTTTGCCATATCCGATAAATCAACCAGTAGTTTCGCAATTATTTTGGATGCTCCGGCAGTAGTTGATTTATCATTCGATTGGATGGCTTTGGGTGTTAAGGATGTCGCCGAGAGTCAGGCCAGTCTGCCAGCGCCTAATGACGCAGTCAGTGGCGGGCAGGTAGCTGGTGCGCAGGAAACAGTTCCAACCCCAACCCCATCTTCCACTGATCCGATAATTGAGCCTACTTCGACCGAGCCGATTGTGCCAATAGTTGAACCAACCTCCACTGATCCGGTTCCGCCAGTAGTTGAATCAACTTCTACTACGCCGTAAATATAAAAAATAGCTAATAAACCCTCCTCAACCCTCCCTTTCGTAAAGGGAGGGAGAAAGAAAAATCGTTTTGTTTTTAATTAAGTTCTATAGTATAATATGAGTAATAATTTAGATAGATTGAACAAAAATTGTGAACAATAACGCCATGAAAAGATTAAAGTTTATTTCAGTATTTCTAGCATTTGCTTTGGTCTTATTTTTGGGACCAAAATTAGTTTTTGCGGTCATGACTTCGACTGGGGGATATCAGATTTGGGCCGATGTCATCTCGGTTGGAGGCGCCGAAGACGCTCTTTCCTCGAGCGGAGATTTCCAGCTTAGAGACACTTTTGGCGAACCCATAATCGGCCGATCGGCCTCAACAACTTCGCAAGTGAGAGCCGGATTTCGTGAGATGGAGAGAGGCAGTCTGACGCTCACGATCACGCCTAGTTCTCTTGATTTAGGTAATTTAAGCAGTACGAGTACGGCTATTGCTACGGCTACCCTGTCATTTTTTTCTGATACTCCAGGCAGTTCAGTTTCCTTTTCTGGAGAATCGCTTAAGCAGGGAATAAATGATATTCAGGCCATAGAAGGAGGCGCTACCGATTCTAGTCCTGGCACTAGTCAATTTGGTTTTAATGCCATATTCAGCCAGGGAGATGCTGGTGCCTATTCCATGTCGCCCTATGATCAGCCGTCAAAATATGCCTTCAATAGTGGGAGTGAGGTAGTAAAAACAGACAGTATAATGTCAGATGATGCTGATTTCACGCTTAATTATATTGCTAATATTTCCGGGCGAGAGCCAACTGGAGACTATTCTGCGGATTTGGTTTTTACGGGATTGGGTAATTTTTAATGGTAAGATGTTTAATTATGAAAAAAAAGATTAAGATATTATTTTTTTTGAATGTTGTTATTTTTGGTTTAATAGCTTGGAATAGCGCTGGAGCAACTACAATTTCTCCAACCAAGATTGAGGCTACGCTTGGCGCCGGGAAATTAAACCGTTACAGCATGACTCTGTACAATGAAACGGCAGATAATCTGTATTTGGATGGAAGCGTGGAGTTATTTAAACCCAAAGGTGATGAGGGCCAGGCTGAGCTAATACCGGGGGATACGGACAAGACTTTGTCTTGGCTGAAACTGCCCCAACCTTCCTTGGTGATAAAGCCAGGAGAATACAAAAATGTTCCTTTGGTTATAGAAGTTCCCAAGAATACCGCGCCGGGAGGGCACTATTTCGCAGTGATGTGGAAATCAGGATCAGGACCAGATAATCCCAAGAGTCAAATTGGGATTTCTAGCCGAGTTGGCTGTCTTGTGCTTCTTGATGTTAAAGGAGAAAGCAATGATAAATTACAAATTATTGATTTCAAATTGGATCAGGGCAATGGAATTTATGATGGCTTGCCAGTTGCTTTTGTGAGTCATTTGCGAAACGATGGCAACACTCACCTCAATCCCAAAGGATCGATTATTTTGGAGAATTTATTGGGACAAGTTGTGGACACGGTGCCGTATAATGCCAAAAAGTTCAATATTTTACCGCAAAGCGTCAGGAAGTTTGATAGTATTTGGTTGCCTAAGAAAAATTCATTCATAATAGGTAGATTCTCAGCTAAGCTAGTTGTGGAATACGGCGATGCCAGAATCAGGACAGAATCAAATAAGATTTATTTTTGGATAATTCCTTGGAAATTAGCAACCGGCGCTATTATAATCATAATAATTCTGATAATTTTGACTTATATGTTAAAACGCAAAAAGAAATTAATTTCCTGAAAGTGAAAAAAACATTTTATATATTTTTGTTAATTATTTTGCCGTTATTTGGAGTGGCTATTTATGCGGCCAATGGCGCGAGTTCAAATTTGAGTATTCATGCTACGATTCCGGTAATCGCCAGTTGCAATGAGAGTTGCGCCGGGGGTGAGACATGTGCTTCCGGTTTGACTTGCCAGTCTGGGCTTTGTCGAAATCCTTCTTATCCAGATTCAGCAACCTGTGCTTGCGAAGTCAATTGTGGCGGTGGTCATAGCGCAATTTGCAATGAGGATTGCAGTAGTGATTCTTGCGTTTCTTGGCTGACTTGCTCTGACATCCCTCTTTTGGGAAAGAGATGTAGAAATGCTCAGGCTCTGAATGCCACAGACTGTTTACTTACCAATGATGTGAAAATAAATATCCGTGCTTGGCCTGAATTCAGGTTGCCATTTGGTAATCCGAATTATACTTTGCCTGGAATTTTGGAAATAAGGAATTTAGATGGCACGCTAGTTACTTCTACACTATTTATTAGTGGTCGAGGCGGTTGGGCTACTGTGGGAGTGCCTTCATCTACTTTCTCGGCTTTGCCTGATACTTATGATTTAAGCATAAAAGGCATTTCGCATTTGCTTAAAGCTACTAGTTCAGTTTATTTGATAAATAAAATAGTCACAACCCAAGACGGTGATAACCAAATTGATTTTACTTTGTATCCGACCAGATATTTTGAGAATTGTCCTGGAATTTGCCGTGAAACTTATAATACGAATCCGATTAATGGTAATGGCGCTCTTTTGGCCGGAGATGTTCTGTCGCCCAAAGATAATTATATCAATGGTGGAGATATCAGCGCCATAGCGGGAGTTATCTATTCGAACAATCAGGACGCTGATTTGAATTGGGATGGAGCCGTGAATGGCGGAGACATCAGCATTTGGGCCAAAAATATTTATAAAAAAGGAGAATAATAATTTGAAATTATGAAAAAATATTTATATTTGCTTCTGCTGTTAATTTTCTTTGTGCCTATTGCCACGCATGCGGCCAGTTTTTCCTTTTCTCCCACTCAAACATTTGAGGCTACTTGTCCGGCTCAAATTGATGTTTTAATTGATGCGCAAGGAGTAGGAAGCAATGCGGCTGATGCTTACATTACTTACGATCCCAGTGATATCGTCGGCACTCCGCAAGTTACGGCCGGAAGCGCTTATGAGTCGTATGTCCGTCCTACCGTAGATGTCTTGGATGCCACTCATGGTTTGATTAAGTTTACTGGATTTAGTATATATAGTGATCTGACGAGCAAGGGTGTTTATGCTCATATTCAATTTACACCCAAGGCAGGTGTAGCTAATACGACTTTCGGTTGGGATTATGTCCTTGGATCAACTACTGATTCTAATATCTGGAAATCATCAGATCGCAGTGAAATATTGAATCAAGTCCAGTCCGGCGCGTATATTTTCAAAGCCACAGACGGATATTGCGATGAGGATAAGGTCCCACCGACTATTGATACGGAAGTGCCTTTGCCGGGATCCATTAATCAGCCTTTGGACAGTGATGTGTCATTTATTATTCGGGATAACAGGAGTGGGGTGGATATTAATTCTGTGGTGGTAAAAATTATCAATGATGGCGTCACCACGCAATATAATAGGAATAATAGTAATTTTGAATCTGCCCTTATTGATACCGGCCCTAATGGAGAGCCATTGGCGTATTCAATTTCGATAAGTCCGTATCCTGGATTTGTGAGCAGAAAGTTGGTGACAGTCCAAGTTGCTGGCAATGATAAGGTCGGTAATAAGGGCGGAGGTTCTTGGAGTTTTAATGAACCGCAATCTGATTGCGAGAGTTTGGGGTGCTCTGGCCCTACCACGGTTTGCGATCAAAATTTGAGTTTGCTGGCTACACCGGGGAATAAACAGGTTAATTTGGAATGGTTGCCGGATTTAACTATATTAGAATTTGAGAAAATAATTATCAGCAGATTAGAATGTTCTACAACTTTACCATTTCCTACGCCGTCAAGCGGTAAAGTTGTTTATGATAATTCAGGATCTTTCTATACGGATGTTGGCCTAGTAAACGGAGTTCAATATTGTTACAGTGCTTTTGCCTATAGGAATGAAAATGGGGGCGTAACATATTCTCCAGGGGCATTTGCTCGCGCCACACCTAATTGCTATATGTCGCCGATTACAGATTTCCAAGTTACGGGTCAAGATAGCGGAGTGATGCTTTCTTGGAAAAATCCCAAGGTAAATAATCTGGGTAGCATCAAGATTATCCGCAAGGAAAATGGTTGTCCCAATAAATGGTTGCCGGACAATTGGGATGATGGTAGCGTAGTATATGATGGTACAGGTGAGAATTTCTTGGATGTTAATGCTTTGCCAGGGAGTAATTTTTGCTATTTAGCCTTTGCCCACAGTAACGACGGATGTCTTTCTCCTGGAGCCTTGAAAACAACAGAATCCGTCTATACTACTTCTACTGATGGATTCGCCCCGGATTATCATTATTACACCAATAGCGGAGTTTTGGAATTAGCGCCATCAAATAATAATTTGGATTTACTGCTAAATAAAGATTTGACTATTATTACCAATAGCCAATTTCTCAAGCCAGTTGAAAATATTGTGGCTAGCATCGGCTCTAATGCTTACTCTTTGGCATATAGTCCTCAATTAGGTCAGTATAGTTTGCGTTTAGATAATTTCAACAAGCTTGGGATTTTAAAAGGGAATTTGACCGTGGTATATACTGATCAGACTATTTGGCAGACGCCATTAGATATTACAGTCAACCCTCTGGGCAAGATTGAAGATGGCATCTCCAAGAAGCAAATACCTGGAGTGGAAGTGGTATTAGTAGATAGCGCGGGAAAGGTGTTTGTGGGATCTAATCAGAGAAATCCTTTATTAACTAGTAATGACGGTCTTTATGGATTCATGATTCCTAACGGCAGATATAGGGTTTTGGTGCGTCAAAATGGCCAGGAGAAGTATAGTGGTGCTGTAATAAATGTGACCAATAACATTGTTAATTCTGATATTATAATTTCCCCGGCATTTTTGGCTTCTTTGAATAATATTATTAAGGCTCTGCACAGTCCACAAGTGCAGACAGCCAATAAGTATGGGGCACTTGCAGTGGCCGCTTTGGCCATGCTCAATTCCATCGCCTCCATACCTTGGTGGAATTTTTGGTATTACTTACAATATCTATTTACGGAATTCATTCCGTGGCTATTTAAAAGAAAGAGAAAGGGCTGGGGTATAGTGTATAATTCTATTACCAAACTGCCAATTGATCTGGCGGGAGTGCGTCTATATGATGCTTCAACTAAGAAATTATTGCAATCCAAGATTACGGATAGGCAGGGGAGATATATATTTTTGGCGGAGGCAGGAGCTTATTATTTGGAAGTCTACAAACCTGGGTATGACTTTCCATCACAGCTTTTGAAGACTCTGGGAGAAGATAAGAAGTATGCTGATTTGTATCATGGAGAAATAATTAATATCAAGGCAGGAGAGAAGGGGGCAATTATTGCTAATATTCCCCTAGATCAACATGAAATTAAGGCGACAGACAAACAGATACTGCGCGAGCAGTTTTGGCAGGCTATAAAAAATAATATCAGTTATGTCGGACCTATTTTTGCCATCGTGGCTTTGATTATTTCTCCCGGATGGCTCATGGCAAGTCTCACAGCTTTGCATATAATTTTATTCTTATTATTTAGAAGATTGGCGCGCGGTAAAAAAGTTAGGAGCTGGGGAGTGGTTTATGATGTGAAAAATAGAAAACCTCTTGCCAAATCAATTGCCAGGATATTTTCTCCGGAATATAATCGGATGCTTGAGGCTTATGTTACGGATAGCCGTGGACGCTACGGCTTCCTGGCCGGCAATAATGTTTATTATATTACAGCAGAGAAGGACGGCTATGAAGGATATAAGACAGGGAATATTGATTTGAGCAAGGGTGAGGTTAAGGTAGTGGGCAAGGATATGCCTCTTAAGCCCTTGGATTCAGGATTAGTACAGCCGATTTTTGATGAGGAGGTGGTAGATAAAGGAGGCCAGTTAGTCTCATCGCCAGAGCCAGAAACAAGAGATGTTTTTAAGCAAGAGAGTGTTCCAACTCCATTGACTGATAATGCGGATACAACGGAAAAGAAGGAAGATATGTGGGGATAGATGCATTCTTCCCCTCCTTTCCAAGGAGGGGCAGGGGGAGGTTCTGAAAGTCACTAATTACACGTTTTTGTCTGACAAATAAAAGTCACGATTATTTTCAAGTTTCAAAACCCCTCTTTGTCTCCCCTTGGAAAGGGGAGAAAGAACGCAGGTTTTTGTCAATTGAGGACAATTAAGAACAAAAGAGAATAATTAAATATTTATTTAAGAATATTAAAGATTAAAAGGAGTTATTAAAGAATATAATATACAAATAAGATAAATTGATTATTATTAATACCTGTTGATAACTTATTGTTGACAATTAAGGACAAGATTAGTTATAATAAAACCATTGGATTATCAATGGTTTTATTTTTTTAAGGTGACAAATTAATATTTGTGTCGGAAAAAATCCTGACAATTGAAGATGTGGCCAAATCCATGCATGTCAGTCTCAAGACTGTCTATCGCTGGATCAGCGCCGGAGAGCTTCCGGCGGCCAAAATCGGTTATAAGACCTATCGTGTATTTGAAAACGATTTGGTTAAGTTTTTGCGTCGCAATATGACTAAGTCACGTAAATAGATTATTAAAATATTAGCAATTTATAAGTAGATGTCTTTCCTAACTATCCAAAAATATACTCATCGCAGAACTAGCCTAAATAGGATGTGGTTAGCTTTTATTATTCTTGTCGTGCCATTTATCATAATCACGGTTTGGGCTCTCTCCAACTTAACTCATCAAGGAGCCCAAGCCGCCACAGGAATCAATCATCAAATAAGCTATCAGGGCAAGATGGTAGATGCTTCTTCAACGCCACTCGTAGGAGATTATAATTTTAAATTTGAAATATATGATGATGCTACGGCAGGATCTTCTACCTGGGAAGAAACCTGGGCTACTAGTACTAGCCAAGTATCCATAACCTCAGGCATCTTCTCCGTCTCTCTAGGAGCTTACAATGATATTCCTTCTAATATCTTCAATAATAATACTCTCTACCTTCAAGTCTCCATGGACTCAGACGGCAATGGCACTTATGATCAAGCCTTCTCACCCAGGAAGAAGATCACGGCTGCTCCTTATGCTTTCAACTCTGATGCTCTCAATGGCTTCTCTGCTTCCACCACTGCAGTATCGAACACCATTCCTGTACTAGACGCTAATGCTGGATTAAGTGTTAATGGCGTGACCAGTACGGATAGTTTGAATGTACAGGGGATTGCTGTTTTGGCGACGACGACAATGTCTTTGGGAAGTCAATTCGGGGCCGGACTTTATTATTTGAAAGTAGAAGGAAGTACTGTTGCTAGTGGCCTATATGCGGGTACGAATATGTCACTTCTTCGCGGTTATCAAGATATATATGTCAATGGTTCTTCTTATGGACAACTTGAGGCGGGGGTTAATGTCAATAAAGGCTTAAATATTATATCTGATAATAAGCCCTTATTGACTTTTACTGACCAGAATGGAATTTTTAATGCCCAAATTCAATATACTACTACGACTGATGTGTTGGAGTTCCTTCATGCCAGCGGTGGATATAGTTTTGATGATGATTTGACTGTAACAGGTACTTCCACGGCTAATTGTTTCTCAATTAATGGAGTTGATTGCCTAGTTAGCGTTACTAATTTCTGGACTGATAATGGATCTAGTCTTGTCGCCACTTCTACTAGGGGAATAACTGTCTCTGGTACCTCCTCCCTCGCTACTACAACCATGGCTTACGGCAGTTATTTTGGCACACCGACTGACTATATTAAATTTGAAACAATGCCTACTCCTGTCGGGTCAGTTTCAATAATCAATTCTCATTCTAATACCCTTGCTGGAGATTTTAACGGTTTGGGATTTAGCGGTATAGTTTCTGTGTTTGAAGGTGACCCTTTTGCTCCTCTTGGTTCGGCTGGAGATCCCATGATACAATTTTCGAGTAATGATTTTTTTAGTCGGTCATATATTGAATATGCCACTTCTAGTGAGGTGATGAGTTTTAATGACGCTTCGGGGGGCTACACTTTTGACAAGGGAGTAAACGTGGACGGAGACGTTGTTGCTGGTTGTTTCCGTGAATATGTTGGAGGACCTTGTATTACTGGCGGTGGCGGAGGGGGAGGTGGAGATTCTTTGTGGGCAACTACTTCTGCGCTTGTTGTATATAATCGAGAGAATTTAGGTAATCCTGTGGTAGTTGGTGCTAGCACCACTACTGCTCCAAATATTATTTTTGAAGTCAATGGTAATGTTAAACTAAGGGACGATTTGACGGTTGTTGGAAATGTGACCGGAAATAATTTAAATGTTACTAATTGGGACACAGCTTACTTGTGGGGAAATTGGAAAACTGGCATATCTTCCACTTTACCCATAACCTATAGCACCACAACAGGAATTATTGGTTGGACTAATAGTAATAACTATTTAGCTTCAATTGCTTTCTCAGCCACAGGAACTGGTCCTTTAACTATTGCCACTACCACTTCTAGTGTAGTCTATACTTGGA
>CAIPBY010000058.1 GCA_903863425.1 Candidatus Buchananbacteria bacterium
GTATTCTACTATTTTCTGAGGAAAAAATCAAGAAAAAAATTAGAGCCACGCACGCAGTCGATTCGATCGATGCGTGGTGGCTCAGCACTCAAGAGCTCCTCGGTGCTCTTTTGTTATGTTTGTGAGCTGTCGAAGAATGGGAGATCTTTCATCTTTCAGCTCTTTGGTCATTTCAGATATGGCGGTTATCACCTCTGCGTCGTTTCTCCCAAACAGTCTAGCCATCTGAGGATAATCTAGGCCAAGATTGAGACGGCATAGGTAAATGCAGACTCTTTCTGGCCATTCCATTGTGGGGAGTCGTTTCCAGCCCTTTCTTGCTGTCATGGTTGATGGACTCACCTTAAACTGTTGAGCTACAATATCGACTACCGTTCTTGCTTTGTCGATTCTTGTAATTCGTCGAGGGAATGGTGGTTCTGGGAAATGTTCTTGTTTGGGAACAACTCCCATTGTTGTCGCAATGGCTCCAACCGCGGTAATCCTATCCGATCTCTCCGGCGGTTTCCGGTTTGGGATTATTACGGATTCGCCGCTATGCTCTGCCAGCGGGTCCTTTAGGTTCCGGCTGGTGAGGACTTGCCGAATTACATCTTCGGTTACGGTGACTTTTCCCCTTTCCTGTTCTAGGCCACTTTCTACATAGTCGACTTGTGTCTCGGCGGTGGTCAGAGCGCGGGCTCTGTTTATTGCTTGATCCAAGCACGCCACCATAGTTCGAATGTCTATTTGTTTGTTGCTGTCTAGACAACGAGTTAGGAGTTTCAAGCCATCCTCGTTTATCTCGACATCAGTCATGGTGCCAGCTATGCTCTTGAGGAAGTTGAGACAATCTTCCGGACTTTTCGGGTGCTCAAGTTGTTCAATAACGAAGCTTCCGAGCAAAGAGATCTCTGTTTCCAGAAAGCCCTTCAGTTCGTGAGGCGGACAGTACGCTGTGACGATAACGAATGTCCTTCCTCCACTGTCGTATATGGACTTGACCAAGCCCAGGAGAGCCTCTCGACTCACCTTTCTTCCTCCGCCGACATGAGCAACGTCGTCGAGTATTACTATGTCCCAGGGAAGAGTTACTGCGTTGTGTGCTTGATTATCATGGGGTAGGTCTCTTCTTCCGGCTTCGCATTCGGCTTGGAATTTCTGGTACCAGTCATTCACGTTAAGAGAGATGATTCTTATGGGTCTCGCCTTCTGCTCTCCTTTTCCAGCCTCATTCCAGATGGATGCCAGCGTTTTAGCCAAAGCTCTAGCCAGAGTCGTTTTTCCTGATCCCGCTCTGCCACAGAAGTAAAGGAGTCTCTTGACGTCTTTAGCTTTCGATCCTCCTTCTTTGATGGCTTCAATTATGGAACTAACTATACTGAAAGCAGCGAAGTTGCCTTGATGCTTAACAATACGGTCAATTCCCGGCCAGTCTCTCATTGCCTTGTTAGTCATTTGCCAATGAATTTTTGGATATTTTCTCATTGACTTTGACCGTTCAGGTCTTGGCTCCTGGGCCCGGCTTCTTTCTTGTTCAGCCAAATATACCTCATCTTGGATTCGTACTGCCTCGCAGGGAATAAAACGTACCTCAATTTCCCCGAAGCCCGCACGTTGCATGGCTTCAGATACGGCAGTGAGGAAGTGTTCATTGATGTAGCCAGCACAGAATTGGCTAGCTACGCCGATAAAAAGTCGATCCTCCATCAATTCGAGCCATTCTGGATCCTCTGGTGCTAGTGGTCTCAGTCTCGAGAACCAATTAGCGACAGTATGTTCGTCTAGTATTTCTGGGAGTGGTTTCAATACCAGCGCCCAGATTTTTTTTCTAGCTTCTGGTGTTAGCATTGTTCCGTCTCCTCGTTAGTTTCGGTTACCAATCTTCCCGGCGGGAAGATTGTTGTTAACGTACTATATACTCTAAATTTCCAGCAAAAACAAAAAAAGAGAACCTTCCTCTTTTCCGTTTTATATGGAAAGAATGTCCTCTTGTTAGATTAAGGCTTTATGGGGTTATATACAACTGTAGAAGCTGTGGATAACTAAGCCTCGAGCGTAGCACTCATATTGGTGCTATCAATGACAAAATCATCAAAGCATCCAGGAAATATTTGTTTAAATTTAAACAAAATTTCCATGGCAATTTCTCGGATATCCCATTGGGCATGAACGTCGCATCTCATTTTTAGGAACCAATGCCATTCTTCCAGGTTGCAAGACATGACAATTTCCGAGGCTACGGCATTGGGAAGCAGGAATCTGGCATCCTCATTGACCATTTTTTTGCCGGATTGGAGAAGGATATCACGTGTTTCCAGGTACCAGCCGTCAATCTGTTTGAGCTTATTCTTGAAATCACCAGCGATATTGGACTCTTCAATGGTCGGTGGCACAATATAGTAGCCCTTGTTGAAAAATCCACTCTCGTCGCAGTATCTCTGGGATTCCTGGGAAAAGGCGCAACGTCTGTGGCGGACGATTTGGTGGGTGCAGGAGCGTGAGGCGATTATCCGCACCATAGCCCAGAAATGCTTCATTTGTTCTTCTTTGGTGTATTCGATTGACGGGCAGAGGCTTATGCCTTTGGCAGGAGTCAGTGTCTCGGGAATTACCAAATCATCAAAGATTATTTTGACGTGCTTCTTGAATTCGTCAGCCAAGAAAATATCTTCGGCGGTGAAGTTTTTCGTCCTGCGGAAATAATCGCGAAACATCCTGGCATTACCGCTGAGCACGAATCTTTCGTCAGATTCAGTGAGAATTAGCAGATTGTTGTGCAGGAAAACATTAAGGAAGTATTCTTTGAGGTGTTTGACGTCAGAAGCAGATTTATCAAAGACAAAAACAAACCAGGAATGTTCAATTACGCTTTCGTGTCCTCGAAAAACTAGGGCTTTGACTAATTTCTCGGCGCTATCCTCGGTTATCTTGTCATGGGATTTGTAGCAAGTACGTCCTGCCGCTTCGATGACTTGCAAGATGTCTGGAAGCAGATCGCCTTTGGTGTGAGAGAGGATTACTGGTCTTGGTATATTACTCATAGTTTGATTATAATATTATTTCTGCTTTAATTTTGTCCCAAAGTAAGTCATGTATGGTTTCAATTGATAATAAATTGCCATCGGGAGCGCAATTTATGTTTATCCAATCGTATTTGTTGGCGACATAGGCAAAGGCATCGGCCGCATTTTTGAGATGATCCAAGTCAGCTTCATGAATATCTCTTTTGTCTCCACCCACATAATCTCTGGCGCCTTTTTGATCTACTAATTTCTGACCAATCTCTGGTGGCATGTAAAGAAGAATATTAATGTCAGGCCTAGGGATTTGAAAGATGTTAAATTCCAAGTTTTGAATCCAATCTAGAAATTCGTCTCTTTCGGTGAGATCTTTTATTTTCCCAGTTTGATGTCCCATGTTGGCCGAAGTATAGCGATTAGACACCACAATCTTGCCTTCATCCAGCCATTTTTTCATCTCTAATGAGGCGGCGTATCTGTCACAAGCGTAGAAAATGGAGGCTCGATGGGGGCCAACTTCATCGGCTGAGCCGAAATTACCGTTTAGATATTCCTCCACGAGAGTCGCGCTTTTGTTGCCATATCTAGGGAAATCGGCTTTTTCCACATCAAAACCCTCGCTTCTTAATTTTGAAATTAATAGATCTGTCTGCGTTCCCTTGCCTGATCCGTCGGTGCCGTCGATGACTATTAGCTTGCCTGGCATTTAATTATTTGATTATGTCTAAAACCGCCCTTTTTATCTCTTCAAATATCTCATCTTGTGGTTTCTCGGCGTCAATTATTATAATATTGGGATATTTTTTGGAGATAGCTTCATAAGTTTGCCAGACTTTATTCAAACTTTCCTCGTCATTAAATAAGTTAAGTCCTAGGGCAGATTGTTCGCTTCGCTCTATTCTGGTTTTGGCGGAAATTTTTAGCAAGATAGTGAGGTCTGGCATCAAGAATTGATCATTTATTTTCCAAAGCCAGTCTTGGTCATTGATTTGTACCGAACCGTAAGCGATTGAGGACAAAAAATATCTTTTGGTAATGACATTTGTGCCTGCCTGAAGTGCAGGGATAATTTCTTTTTCCAAATGATTGGCCCTGTCTGCGGCAAAAAGTAATTGAAGCCCCACAGCGCTATTGATTTTGAGATCGCCTGTCAGGCATCCTCGAGCTACCCCGCCAATGACATTGTTGGTCGGTTCTTGAGTGAAAAGAGAATGAATTTTTTCGCTATGAAAATATTGGCTGAGCCGTTGGACTTGCGCCGTTGTCCCTGACCCGTCAAGACCCTCAATGGCGATGAACTTTCCGCTGTATTTATTTTTGAACATAAATTTTATTTATTAATTCATCAACTTGCCCATATAGCTCTTCGAATGTTCCATTATTATCTATTCTAAATTCAGCTTTTTTCATAACTTCTTTAATGGGGAATTCAGTCGGCAATTCGGATTCTTTCAGAAATTGTTCCCAGGTTTTCGTGCTGTCTCCGGCATATTGCTCCCATTTTATGCCATCTTTAGTATTTTGCCCTCTTTGTAGTAATCTTTGATAGCGTATTTCCGGAGTCGAATCGATTGCAATCAAATAAAAAGTGCCTGCCTGTCCAAGGTGCTCCGTGTCTTCCCAAAGTCGAATATTGGGGAATGAAATAAGATCGTTTGGATTTTTTTTGCAATCTTCTGTCAATACTTTACTCCAGATATCTTGGCCATATCTTTCTCTCATATCAGTTGCCAGCCAAACAATTTCTTCTCGAGTCGGATGCATGTGCATAATATCGAAAATTCTTTTCATCGGCCCAGAAAAGCTCATGGTGTCAGAGCCGTATTTTTCTTTCAAATACTCTGAGATGGTGTCTTTTCCTGATGCTATTTCTCCAGCTAGGCCGAGAATAATCTTTTTGTTTTCTGGCATAATTTATTTTTTACATTTTTTCGTATTTTTCTATCGTCTCATCCAGGATAACTAGTTCGACATTAGCTTCTTTAAACACTCTTTTTGATTCTTCACTGGCATGATAATCCTTTTCACAGACAACTCTAACTATGCCTACGTTGATAATCATTTTGGCGCAGACATAGCATGGAGTCATTCTACTGTACATGGTGGCGCCATCTAAGGCGACACCTAATTTAGCGGCACGACAAATAGCATTTTGTTCAGCATGAATGGTGCGAATGCAATGCTGGGTAACAGTTCCATCTTCATGGGTCACAGAATTGAATTCATGTCCGATTTCATCGCAGTGTTTGGTTCCGACAGGGGATCCGACATAGCCGGTTGCAAGAATATTCCTGCCTTTGACTATGACGCATCCGCTTCGTCCTCGGTCGCAGGTGGCGCGAGTGGCCACTTGGTGCATTATGCCAATAAAATATTCATCCCAAGATGGCCGAATGTGGGTATTTAGAGTTTCTTCCATAGAAAAAGATATAATTAAATTATTACCATTTTAACAATATAATTGAATTTTGGCAAAAAATGTTTTTGGGCTAATTTTGGGTTATGGGCTGTGGATAAGTGCATTCTTCCCATCCTTTACAAGGAGGGGCAAGGGGAGGTTCTGAAGGTTGGTAATTTCACGTTTATGTTTTTTAAAATAAAGTCGCAATTGTTTCCACGATTTAAAACCCCTCCCTGCCTCCCCTTGGAAAGGGGAGAAAGCAGAAAACGAAAAGAGCCAGCGAATTGAGTAGCGCGCGTGCTGACTCCTTTCGCTGGCTTTGTGGATGTGGCACTATGTTGTCGCTTCCAGCTCGCGTGCTGCTGGCGGCTCTGTGTATGGGCAACATAAGCGAAGGATGAATTCAAGCCCAAATCTGAAGTCGGCGGACTCTATGCCTATCGCAGTGTTTTCATCTTGAGTAGTCGGATCAGGATAGTGTAACATCTTTATTCTGCCAGTAGCATTAGAGAATGTTATACGGTGTTCATCCAACAACTCGAATCCGTCATGCTTTACCTCGGAAATTTCCTCACCACCTCCGAAATGGAAAATCAGAAATGGTCTTCCTGGTTCAGGTGGCAGTTCCTCGGAGCTAATGAAGGCGTTTAGGTATTCTTCATCGGTTTTGATAATCAGCAAGTAGCATTCACGTCCGATATATCTTTTTAAGTTTTCCGGTGTAACTTCTTCCCACATGATTAAACTCCCTTCACTATTGTGGTTGCTAAGTTGAGCTATCTCAACGACATTATGTACAAAACAAACCGCGTTCGTTTCATATACTTATACGATAGATTAGATACTTTGTCAATACAAAAAAGACCCCGCTTTCGCGGAGCCTTTTGAATTTGTAAATTGTATTATAATGCCACTTTAATTCCAGGGCCCATAGTGCTGGCAATAGTGATGGACTTGATATAAGTCCCTTTCATGGCTTGAGGCTTGGCCTTAACAATGCTATCAATAAGTGCTTTGTAATTCTCAATCAGTTTTGCAGTTTCAAATGAAGATTTGCCAATCATGACATGCAAGTTTCCGGAATCATCATTTTTGTAATTAACCTTGCCTTTCTTGAGGTTGGCCACGGCATCAGCTACATTGGCGGTGACGGTCCCGTCTTTAGGATTAGGCATCAAACCTTTTGGTCCTAAGACTTTGGCGATAGGAGCAAGAAGTTTCATGGAATCAGGAGTAGCTACTAGGACATCAAAAGTAACTTTGCCAGCTTTGATATCATTGACCAGCTCTTGATCTCCGACGATTTCTGCACCAGCAGTTTTGGCTGCTTTCTGAGCGTCAGGTGTGGTAGCAACAACAGCGATGATTATAGTTTTTCCAGTACCATTTGGCAAAGGCACAGAACTTCTGACCAATTGATCGCTTTTCTTAGGGTTGACGCCGAGCTTGGCGTGCACCTCAACTGAAGCGTCAAACTTAAGCGCTGAAGTCTTCTTGACTAATTCCATGGCCTCCTCGATAGAGTAGGTTTTCTTGGCATCGACTAAGGCCTTAGCCTCTTTGTACCTTTTTGATTCTGGATGTTGAACCTTCTTCATAAATTTATTTCTTTTTGTGGTAGTAGCGAACTTATGACTAATAAGCTCTCCCACGGTTAATAATTTAAAATTTTCAATTTATAATTTCCAATTTTCAAACAATGATTTAATTATCAATTTTCAATTGAAAATTCTGGGATTGAAAATTGTTTGATAATTGATAATTGGAAATTGATAATTATTTCGTGACTTCCACTCCCATCTGTCTCGCCGTTCCCTCAATAATCTTCATAGCAGTATTGATATTATGGGCATTCAAATCAGGCATTTTAACCTTGGCAATTTCCTCAACTTGCGCCTTGGTTATTTTGCCTACTTTTTCCTTGAGTGGTTTACCTGACCCTTTGGCAATACCCGCAGCTTTCTTGATTAATTCAGCGGCCGGGGAGGTCTTCAGAATGAAATCATAAGTCCTATCTTCATAAACAGTGATTTCTACTGGAGTAACTTCTCCTTGTTTATCCTTGGTAGCCGCGTTGAATTTTTGGCAGAATTCAGCAATATTTAAACCGTGCTGACCCAAAGCAGGACCGACCGGAGGTGCTGGATTAGCAGCTCCGCCGGGGATTTGTAATTTTATAATTGTTTTTATTTTTTTGATTTTTGCCATACTTTTGTTATTAATTTCAGAATTTTCAATTTTCAATTTTCAAACAATTCTCTAATGATTTAATTTTAAAATTCAGTAATTCAGCTATTGTTTGAAAATTGTAAATTTTGAAATTGAAAATTATTGTTTTTTCCGACAGTGAGAAGCTTATCGGAAGTTTTATTTAAACTTTCTTAATCTGTAAGAAATCAAGCTCCACCGGTGTCTCTCGTCCGAACATGGAAATTATTACCTTTACCTTGCCTCTAGATTCATCAATTTCAGAAACTTTGCCTTCCATGTTTTTGAATGGTCCATCAGAAATTCTAACCGGATCGCCCTTAGCCACGTCAATCTGATATTCAGGCTCATCAACGCCCATTCTTTTCTGCAATGATTTGACTTCTTCCTCGGAAATTGGAGTAGGTGTAGTGCCAGAACCAACGAAACCAGTTACATGAGGCGTGTTTCGCACCACATACCAAGAATCATCCGTTACAATCATTTCTACCAGGATATATCCGGGATAGATTTTTTCTTCCACGATTTTTCTCTTGCCGTTCTTGATGCGGATTTTTTTCTCCTTAGGAATGATAATATTAAAAATTTTATCTTCCATGTCCATAGACTCGATTCTTTGCCTGAGATTGTGCTCTACAGCTTCCTCCAAGCCCGAATATGTATGAAGCACATACCATCTTCGGCCAAGTTGTAAAGTTTGTTTTGCCATATATTTATTAGTATTAATCCTTAAATGTCATCCTCGGAATTTTTGCGTTAAGCCGTAATCGGCGAAGCAAAAATATCCGGGGATCTAGTTTTTATTTTATAATGATTTTATCCAATCCTAACGTAATTACATAATCACAAAGCCCAAGGAAGATAGCCAATCCTAATGATATTGCTATTACCAAAATAGTATGCTTCTTAATTTCTGTTTTGGTCGGCCAGCTCACGTGATGAAGTTCTTTCCAGGAATCTTTGACGTATTGAGAAAGAGTGTTTAAATTTGCCATATTTTTTTCTATCTTAAAATCCCGCCTGCGCGGGACTTCTTAATTTATATATTCTTATTATACCTTAATAGAAATAATGTGTCAATACTGTTTTTTATAATAAATTATGTTTTAAATTTAGCCATAATTTGACAAATTACTAATTAATTGGTTAATCTAACACCTTTTATGTCTCAATTTTGGCAATAACTGGGGTATTGTTTTCCTCACTTTTGTCCGCTTTGGCGCTCTTGCTTTCTACTTTCTCAGCGGTTTTGGGGTTGGGGGAGTAAAGCTTGTTTTTTATTTTCCATTTATCCACAAATTGGCCTATGCCGTTTTGATTGAATTTATTCTTGATTTTTACACGGCTTTGCGACCATTTCAGAGCGCTTTCGAAATTTATTTTGTAAACGCCTCGAACTACGATATACTGGAGTTCTTGATCTTGGATGGCTCGTCTAATAGTCTTCTCGCTAACGCCAAAAAGGTTGGCCGCTTGGGAGGTGGTGAGTCGAATTGGGGCCTTGGGCATAGTAGTTAGTAAAGTTTATAAAGTTTATAAAGTTTGAAAGTCAAGATGTAAAATAATTACTTTATAACTTTTAACTTTATGAACTGGAAATCCTGTGGATAACTATGAGTTATGTCTAGACATGTCTAGACTTATCTTATAATTTTTGAGTGAAAAAGTCAATTTGGGGCATGCTTCTCCCCCTTTCAAAGGGGGAGCTAGAGGGGGTTTTGAATGATGGTAATTTTGCGTTTATGTTTTACAGATATGAGTCACGATTATTTCCATGTTTCAGAACCCCTCCCTGCCTCCCCTTGGAAAGGGGAGGAGTAACGCTCCGTTGACATTTTTCCCCATATATACTATAATTACACTCGTATCCTACAAAAACAATAATCCCTATTTACAGCCCAAAATAGGCGGTAATTACCGTAACAGAGCCGTATAAACAACGTCTTAAGTAATATAGCTTGCGAAATGAATAATAATCACTTTATTCACTGTAACAATCATTAATTATTATCGTCTCATTAAATGAGAAATAGATTAGCAGAACAAATTCTGTTTTTGAAGGTTAAGAATAAAGATAAGGAAGCTTTTGGTAAGTTTTACGATTTATACATTTCTCGTATATATCGTTTTATTTTTTTCAAGGTAAACTCAGTCTCAGATGCTCAAGACTTGACCTCAGAAGTGTTCCTGAAACTCTGGCAATATATTAGAGACGGCAAGAAGATAGAGAATCTCAATGCCTTCATATATATGATTGCCAGGAATTCAGTCATTGATTTCTATCGACAGAGAAGTCGTAGAGATGAGAAGGAAGAATTAATAGAAGAAAATAATCCGCCAAGAATTATTGATGAGAGAAATGATTTGGCCAGTCAGCAAGCGATTTCCTCGGAAGTGTCTGCCATGCTCAAGGGATTAGAAAATTTAAAAGATGAATATAAGGAAGTAATCGTACTGCGGTATCTGGATGAACTGTCTATCACAGAAATATCAGATGTTTTAAATAAATCAAAAGGATCAGTTAGGGTTTTGATTCACAGAGCGCTTAATGTGCTCAAACAAACAGTCGGTCATGAGTAAAAAGTTAATACAACAATTGAAGCAGTTAAAGAATCTTGATTTGGCAGGAACGCCGAAGGATTCTTGGATTGCGTCCAACAGAGAAGTTTTGATGAACCAGATTAAGCCCCAAGCAACTTCGAAAGTCTCCAAGAAGTCCTTTCTTGGTGATAATTTTTATTATGTCAGATTTTTTTCAGAGTTCTTCGGATCAAGGGTGCTTCGACCGGTTGGGGTTTTCTGTATGGTAGTGTTTGCTTTTTTGGGGTATAATGCAGTAGCAACTATGGCCACCGCCAGTATCCCTGGCGATGCGCTTTATTCTGTTAAGACGGCTGGTGAGAATATGCAATTATCCCTCACTTTTTCTGATGACAAGAAAGTCGAACTGCAATTGAATTTTTTGACCCGCAGAACAGATGAGCTTCAGAAGATAGTCAAGCAAGCGGATAATTCCACTTCCAAGAAGGCCAAGATCGCTCAGGCAGTCAAGAAGATAACCAGTGATGTAAATACAGTCAAGGCCTCTATGGCCAAGATTTCCATGGCCTCGATTTCTCCTAGTGCGGTCGCTGTGGACAAAAAGGTTTATGACACCACGATCAAGCTTGGCGAGTCTTTGACTGCCGTCCATGAGGGTTTGTCGCCGGATATGAAACAAGACGTGGCTCAAGATATGAGAACGGCTCTGGCCACCACTGATTCTGCCGGAACTCAAATGCTTACTATGATTGTGAAGACTACAGAAGTGAAGGGGACTGCAGTTGATTCCAATTCGGATGTTGCCAAGATGATTTCAGAAAGGATAGTCGCTTTGGAAGCGGATATTAAGGAAACCACGGAAAAATTAAATAGTGTAGCTACTTCAACACCAGATACTACCACCTCAACCGTGGATGCCTTGAAGCCATCAGAAATTACAGACATGAAAGATAGACTTAAGAAGGCTCAAACGAGTCTTGATGAAGCCAAGATATTATTAGACAAGAAGCAATTTGATGAGGCGCTTAAGAAAATTCAAGAGTGCAAGGACATTATGAATGGAGTAATTAATCAGACACCAGTTGATAATGATATAGATGTAGGTACGAGTACAAGCAGTACGGTGTCAGTTGTTAGTTCAAGTACTCCTACAAATTACAAATAGAATACCGAATATACAAATCAATAATTGAGAATCGGAAGCAAAAATTTGTATATTTGTAATAGATTCGTAATTTGTAGGGAATTTAAATTACTAATTAGTGCTTAATATAAACTAATTAGAAGTTCATTGCCCTTTGGGGCCAAATAGATCATGGGTTCCTGACCGTCTTTAGTTAAAGGTTGTTCCGCCTCGGCGGAGGCTAATAATTGCCAGGTATAGGACATTTCCTTGTTTCTAAGGAAATTCTAATTCATGCCATCTATCCCAAATCGAACAATGAGCTTTTAAGCTTAACAAATAATAAGTAACTATGAAAAAGTTTTTAACTTACAGCGTAGTTATAGCAACGATTATCTGGTCTTTAGGACTAGGAGCCTTGGTTCCTTTGGCTGCACAAGCCGCCTACACCCCAGTTGCTGGCGATATCATTAAAGCCGGCACTAATCCTGCTGTATATTACATTGGATCAGATCTTAAGAAACAACTGTTTTCCAACAGAGTCACTTATGGATCATGGTTCAACGATTTTACTGGCCTAAAGAACATTGCCACTGCTGATCTTCCTACAGATTCAGGCGCTAATGTAACTGTAAGACCAGGTACATCCTTAGTAAAATTTGATAACTCTGGAGCTGTTTATGCAGTTACTCCAGGCGCAAAGTTATTGCCTTTAGTTAGTGGAGATGCCGCCAAGGCTCTTTATGGCACTGCTTGGACTTTGAAGCTCGTAACTATTCAGTCCTCTTTTGAAGCCAACTACACCAAAGACGTAGCCAATGCTTTGACTACTACCTCAAAATTACCAGACGGATCTGTCATCAAATATGCCGGATCTGACAGTGTATATTACATTATTAATGGTACTAAGAGATTAGTCACTACAGACGGCTTTGTAGCTAACAAGCTTAGTGACAAATTTGTCATTTCCAATGTTCCAACCAGCATGACTTATACTGATGGAGCATCTGTAACTGCGAAGGAAGACGCTATTGCTGGTATGGCCACTGCAACAACTGTTGTTACCACACCTGGTACTTTGGCCGTTTCTGCTGCAGCTTCTGGACCAACTAGCGCTACTTTGCCATTAGGAGCAACTAGCGTTGACGTATTGAAATTCAACATTACTGCTGGCGCTAATGCTGTGGTAATTGACGAAATCAATGTTGTCCGATCTGGTGTTGGTGTTAATACAGGCTTAACCGCTTATCTCTATGATGGAGACAATAGGTTGGGTAGCGGAAAGACTTTTTCTTCCGATACTAACACTGCAACTTTTGGTGCTTTAAATTACTCTTTAAAGGCTGGAGATGCCAGAACTTTAACTGTAAAACTTAAAGTTGGAGCAACTGCTGGAACTGGCAATCATGCCTTTTCTGTTGGTAGCGTTTTCTTAGCTCCTGCCGGAACTGTCACTGGCTTGCCAGTTACAGGAAATATGTTCGCTGTAAATAGCGGCGTATCATCTGGTAGCGTTACTATTGATGCCAACGGCACATTATCCAATCCTACTATCGGTGACGTCGGAGCAACTGTTGCTCAATTCAAATTGACAGCCGTTGATGAGGATATTGATGTTTCAAGCATCACTTTGAAGAATGATGGAACTCTTAGCACAGATTTGCTTAGCAATTTTGCGCTTTATCAGGGTTCTACTAAGTTGAGCACTGTAAATTCTGTAGGTGGCAGATATGTCACTGTCAGATTAAATACTCCACTTAGAATTCTCAATGGCGCTAACAAGATTTTCTCTTTGCAGGCTGATATTTCTAGCAACTCAGATACCGCCAAGACCATTGATTTCTCATTAGTTGATACTAATGATATCAAGGCAGTCGGTACTGCTTATGGCTTCGGAGTATCTGTTACTGATTCCTATGATTCTCTTGATCAGGACGTAGCCGTTCAAGGCGGTAGCCTTACTATTGCCAACAAGAGCCAATCAGCTCATGATGTCAAAGTTGATTCAACAGAAGTTGAATTAGGTAAGGTTGCTGTTACCTCAAAGTCTGATACTGTAGAAGTACAGAAGATGACCTTGAGAATTGTTACTACAGTTTCTGGTAATTATGGAACTTTCCTTGATGCTGGTGCTGCTAATTACAATTCTGGTGATGTTCTATTGCTTAGAAACATCAAATTGAAAGATGCAGACACTGGAAGAACATTGGGATCATCTAAGGCCATCACTGATTGTGGAGTGACTACTGGTGTTGCTGAAAGTGCAGCTTTAACTTGCGTATATGAGGATTATTTCTCAATCTCCAAGGGTACTACCAAGAATATCATTGCTGTTGCTGACATAAATAGCGCTCAAACTACTGGTGTTATTTACAAAGCTAGCTTTGATTTCTCTACTGGTAATGTAACCATCAAAGATTCCAAGGATGTTGCCGTAACTGATATTGTCCCTGCTACCGCTATTGCTAGCAACAATATTACTACCAGAACTAGCGCTTTGACACTTTCTCTAGCTTCAACTCCAGAAACCAGAACAGTTGTAAAGGGTTCTACGGTTGATGCTTTGGGCGTTATCATGGCTGCCGGTTCAGGAACTGGCAATGATGTCAAGCTTAGCGCTTTGACATTAACTACATATGTGAAATCAGACGGTGATACCACTGGTACTTTTGTTTCAGCCGTTGATGGAACCGTAGATGCCAATGAGATAGTTGGTGATGTAAATCTATATGTTGACGGTGTCAAGATAGCCGGCCCTGCTTCCCCAGACAGTACTACTGGTAAAGTTGTCTTCAACTCCAGTAAGTTTGTCGGAGGATATTACACTATTCCTGCTGGATCCAGTAAGACTCTTATTGTGAAGGCAGCTGTATCTAATAATGCTCCATTTGGTGGAACTGACGATGCATTCGCCTTTGCCTTTATCGCCGCCGATATGACCGTAGAGGCCAATGGCACTACCTTCGATCCAACTATCAGCACTACTAACATTAATAGTGCTACTCCCGCTACTCCAGATGTTGCTATCAGAATTACTGGTAATGGAGTTTTAACTTCATCTTTGGCAAATGGCAAACCTACTGCTTCTGTAATTTTGGCAGGTTTGACTGGTGAGCAGGAATTGAGCAGAATCAACTTCAATCCAACAAAAGAAGATTACAACATTGATAAGATGACTCTTGTTGTTGATGAGGCTGGTTCTTATGATGATATTGAGTATCTCCAGCTTTATAGTGTTGCTGGCGTAGCCCTATCGTCAAGCACTGATGGTAGATTGTCCGGTGGGAAAGCTACTTTTAGCGGATTGAATATTTTGGCTCCTAAGGGCGTTGATACTGTCGTCGTCGTAAAAGCCAAAATTGCCGCTATGGGTGAGAGAACTCCAAACCTTACTGACGGTACTGTTGGTGTAGGCGCTGATACTGGAGACGGTGTAACCATCTCTCTAAGTAGTACAGCTGGTGAATTTCATGCCATGGGGGTATCTTCTAATGAACCCGATGATACGGCTAATGCGCTTACCGGCTTACAGACCATGACTGTCAGAAAGTCTATGCCAAAGGTTTCTTTTGAGCCTTTGCCAAGCACTAACTTGACTAATGCCACTAAGGTATTATTGAAAATCAAGGTTACTGCAGACACTGCCGGAGATATAGTGCTTAAGGCCTTAACTCCAACGATGACTGTCACTGGTTGCGATATTACTGATGACACTGTTAATCTATATGATGTGACTACTGGCGATACTTTATTGAATGTAGACCAGGGCGCAGTTCATAAGAGTCAACAGCTTCTAATAGACGATGCTGGCTTGATTATTCCAGCTGGAACGTACAAGATATTAGAAATCAGAGGCACAGTTAATACTGCAAGCGCTGGAGACAGCGTAGAAACAGTCCTTGCTAAGGATGATGCTGCTTTATCTGGTGTTACTGAGACAGCTACAGGAGCAGGTACCGATGATGCTACAGTAGATGCTCATTCCGCCTTTATCTGGTCTGATTTATCAGCCGATACAGACGCAATTGGCTCTATTGAATACATTAATGGCTACTTGTTGCCATCATGGTTGAATACAAACAACCCTGCAAGTCTTACCTTCGCATCTTAATTATTCTTTATTGAGTAATTAGAATAGAAGAAATCAAAACCCCGTCCCGCATCTCGCGGGCGGGGTTTTTGGTTTGGGATTAAACCCTCCCCAACCCCGCCTCTCGCGAGAGGCGGGGAGAAATACGGGGAGGGGGCAGTATCGTGTTTTCTTCCGTTATAGTTTTCCGATCATTTTTTTGTTATAATAAATAAAAATAATCTTATGACAAAAAATATGAAAAGCAATAAACAAATTACAATTTTTGAGGGAAGGAAAATCCGTCGTCATTATGACGAAGAAAAAGAAAAATGGTATTTTTCAGTAATTGATATTATTGCCGCACTTATTGAGCAATTAGATTTTAAGAAAGCTAAGAGTTATTGGACAACACTAAAAAATCGGCTGAAAATTGAGGGAAGTGAGTTGGTCACAAAATGTGACCAACTGAAAATGCAGTCCGCAGATGGTAAATTTTACCTTACTGATGTGGCTGATGTGGAAACAATTCTGCGTTTAGTCCAATCTGTGCCCAGCCCCAAAGCTGAACCGATTAAGCTATGGCTGGCTAAAGTCGGTTTTGAGCGGATAGAGGAAATATCTGATCCCGAAAAAGCGCTTAATCGTAGCCGCAGTTATTGGGAGAAAATGGGACGAAGCAAACAATGGATCCAGCAAAGAATGATGGGGCAGGAAATTAGGAACAAGCTTACTGATTACTGGAAAGACAATGAAGTCAAAGAACAAGATGAGTATGCTATTTTGACTAATATTATTCATCAGGAATGGAGTGATTTGTCGGTCAAGGAGCATAAAAAAGTAAAAAATCTCAAAACACAAAATTTGCGCGATCATATGAGTGATGCAGAATTGATTTTTACGGCTTTAGCGGAATTGTCCACTCGCCAAATTGCAGAAACTATGGCCACCAAGGGATTGGAAGAGAATAAAATTCCAGCTCAAAAAGGCGGACGAATTGCCAAAAATGCGCGATTGGAGTTAGAGCAGAAAACAGGCAGAAAGGTGGTTGATGGAAGAAACTTTCTACAATCACGCAATAGCAGAAGAAAATTAAAAGATAAAAATTGAGTATTTATTTAAGGCCCCGTCCCGCATCTCGCGGGCGGGGTTTTTGGTTTGGGGTTAAACCCTTCCGCCCTACGGGCACCTTCCCTTTCGTAAAGGGAAGGAAACAACGCCGAGCCACTTGCATTTCCCCCTCCCTTTACGCCTGTCCGCCTTTGGAGGAAAAGGGAGGGCTGGGGAGGGTTTAATGAATTTGAAAGGGGAGAAAGGGAGAAAAAACCAGCGCAAAAAGCCCTGTTTCCGCTGGTTAATCGGCGGAAACATGGGGTATTTCCGCTGATTTGACAAGCTTATTTAATAAGTATA
>CAIPBY010000059.1 GCA_903863425.1 Candidatus Buchananbacteria bacterium
TAATTAAAAATTAAAATGTATGCTAGGAGCATCTTTAATCATCGTCGGAGCAATATTTTTGCTCAAGCATTTCAACTTGATCTCTGGTAGCGTCTGGGAAGTCGTCTGGCCCGTAGTGCTTATCGTCATCGGTCTCATGCTGATGTTAAGGAAAAAAGGATTATAATTTATGTGTCTAACCCTGCCAGCCAAAGTCTTGTCGGTTGATTTTGCCCAAGCGGAAATTTTCGCTAATGGCAAGAATCAAGTTGTGAAACTTGGAACATCGGACGAGATTTCGGCTGGAGATTGGGTACTTTTTACGGGTGATTATCTGATCAAAAAGATTGATGAAATTGAGGCCAAAGAAATATTTGAACTCCTTGGGTCGTACAAAGAAATTAATGTAGATAACTTGGATTCTGATTTTAAAGATATAATTTCTAATTCAAAATCCAGGGATTTAAATAAAATTGAAATTGAGAAATTATTAGCTCTTGATGGCTCAGAAGAAATTGAAGCGCTGTGTGCGGAGGCTAATGTGGTACGGAAAGAGAGCATCAAGGATCACATCTGTATCCATGGCATTATCGAATTTTCCAATCACTGCGCGAGCAATTGTCATTATTGCGGACTGCGGTGTGACAATAAAGAAGTTAACAGGTATCGCATGTCGCTGGCAGAAATTATTGATGTAGCAGTCGAGGCGGCTAACGATAAGGGATACAAAATTTTGGTTCTGCAATCAGGAGAAGACAGTTGGTATGACGAAGAGAAATTGATTGAAATCGTACGCGGTATAAAAGAAAAAGCCAGAGTATTTATATATTTAAGTATTGGTGATAGGCCAATGGAGACGTATAAGAAATTGAAAGAGGCTGGAGCAAATGGGGTGTTGTACCGGTTTGAAACGACTAATTCTGAATTATTTGCCAAGTTTCGTCCTGGTAAAAAATTAGAAGATAGGATTAATGCTTTGAGGGAATTGAAGAGGATGAATTATGTGATTTCTACGGGATCAATTATTGGTTTGCCAGGACAGACAATTTCTGATTTGACTGACGATATTATATTAATGAAAGAGCTGGACACATTTATGCCGTCGATGGGTCCGCTTATTCCCTCAATGGGTACGCCAATGGAAAATGAGCAAGAAGTTGATTTTGATTTAGTACTTAAGATGATTGCGATAAGTCGGTTGGTAATGCCCAAGTCGAGAATATCAGTGACTACTGCCATGGAAACTGTCGGAGGCGAGGAAACTAGGAAAGCGTGCTTCATGGCTGGAGCTAATTCAGTGATGTTTAATCTGACGCCGGAGCAATACAGAAAAGATTATTATATTTATGAGAATAAGTTTTTTGATCGCGAGAAAAAATATGAGAAGTGGGCGCTGTTTAAGGGAGAATTGAGTTATCAAATGATGGAGGAGGAATTACAAATAAAAGTTTAATTTATAGCGTCATCCCCGCGCAGGCGGGGATCCAGGTTAGAAATAATATAAAGATATGAACAATCCAGAGAGAAAATTAACAGGTGGAGCGGCTAAAGTCCAAGAATATGTTGTGCGGGTTAAAGAAGCTCAAGAAAGAGAAAAGATCGGGGAGCCAGGTGAAACTGCCGATCAGATAATCGCTGGACTCTCGCCTTCTTTTCGTGAAGCGGTTAATGCTGAGCTCGGTGGTGATAATGAGCGAGATGAAGATGGTGAAAAAGAATTCCCCTGGGATCCTAATTCAGAAGAAATAGTCCCACCTCAGTTTAGGGGTATGACCAGTGAGGGAATGGATATTGCATGGACAGTAACCGAATATCGAGATCAGGACAAAACCAACGAACAGAAAGAAAGGAAAAGATTAGCAATTGCTTACCTACATGCCAAAGAGGCAAGACAGGAGACAAAAAAATTAGTGCAAGAAGATGAAGCTACCTCAGCAAAAAGAGTTGATGAAATTAGAGCGGAGTTGGGCATATCTACTCAGGCAGTTAAGCCAGTTGAGCAACCACAGTCAGTATTGACTGGCGAAGAACAGAAAGCCAATGAGATTACGACAGCCTTTAGGGCTATGGGTGAAGGATTCAGGGATGCTGCTGTAGATAAAATAAAAGAATATGATGAACGATTGAGGGCGGTTATGGCAGGTAATCCAATAAAAAAAGGTGATACGGTGGCTAATTTAATGCCGGATTTTAGGCGGTTTACTAAAGTAGATTGGACTCCTGATTTTGATCTGTCACAGTTGAGTGGAGAGAAAGGCCAGGAAATTGTAGCAAGTATTCCTACATTAGAGAATATTATGATTAAAGAAAATGATCAGCTAGCGGCTAGAAATTTTGATCCCTCCAGATTTGAATTAAAAAATGAAAATGGTAAAGTAGTTGAAACCTTTCAAGGCGCGCCTGATTATAGAAGGGAGGAAGAAGGCAGATTAACAGAAGTAATTGTCGGCGATAAAAAAATCAAGGTTATTTTTTCGACTGAGTCGTCAAATCATGCTTCTTATGAGCCAAGTCGGGATGTATATACGATTGGTCCCAGAGCTATTGAAGAATTTAAACAGGATCCAGAAAGATTTTTGTCATCGTTTAGTCATGAAGCGGCTCATGATGCTTATTTTTCTTTGCCGGTAGAAAAACAAAGATCATTAGATGACTTATTTTTAAATAATGATGATTTGCGTCAAATTTTGATGGATTTTGGAAGCGTATTATATTCAGATAACGATCTTGTCAGTGGCCAAACTGGCTTGGAGTCATATTTAAAGGTTCATGAAATAAATAATCAAGCGACTGCTGCCAATTTGTTAAGTAAGGACGCTTTCCCCGGTATTAAGGATTTTCGTAGCGCCTCTTTTGAATTTAATGGTTCACAGCATGAGATATTCTTGAGTTTGCTTATTACGGAAATGATTTCCTATATGTCATCATTGCAATTGGGTGAAAATATTTATCACAAAGTAGCTGAAAACGGCCGGCAAAGAAGGGGTGGTAAAGATCCTCGGTATGATATTGTCGCCAAGATGTTTAAAACTATCAATAATAATCCAAAAATTAAAGCTGAAATTGATGGCTATAATCTTTTTACGGCAGCAACAGAAAAGGGCAAGAATGATTTATTGGCAATGATGGAGAATGTTTAGAATTGCTTAGTAAAATAGTGTTTTATAGTTAGTAAAGATTTAAAATATAAACAGTGGATATTCTAAGCGAACAGGAGGTAAATAAAATTTTACAGGATAAGGAAAATATTTCAGGGCAAGAGTTTTCGGATATATTAGAAAAGGCGAAGTTAAAAAAAGGATTAGAAATTGAAGACGTCAGTGCACTTTTAAATACTGAAGATGAAAATTTGTTGGAAAAATTATTTGAGACGGCAAGAGAGATAAAACAGGAAATTTATGGCAATCGTTTAGTTCTTTTCGCCCCACTATATATTTCTGATTATTGCGTGAATAATTGTAAGTATTGCGGATTCCATACTGACAACAAATCGCCACGGAAGAAATTAACTCTTGACGAGGTTATACGGCAGGTGAAGATTTTGGAAGATATGGGGCACAAGAGATTACTGCTTGAGTTTGGTGAGGATGAGATCAATAATCCGATTGATTACGTAGTTGATGTAATCAAGGCAATTTACAATACTAAATCAGGCAATGGTGAAATTAGAAGAGTAAATGTAAATATTGCGGCCACGAGCGTGGAGAATTATCGCAAGTTAAAGGAAGTAGGAATTGGCACTTATCAGCTTTTTCAGGAGACATACCACAGGCCGACTTATGCTAAGTTGCATCAGGGACCTAAGGCAGATTATGATCGGCAGATAACGGCGCACGAACGCGCGTTTGAAGCGGGAATTGATGATTATGGTATGGGAGTTTTGTTTGGACTATATGATTACAAATTTGAAGTGCTGTCTTTGATTAGCCATGCGAAATATTTGGAAGAAAAATTGGGAGTCGGTCCGCATACGATTTCTGTGCCCAGGCACAACTCAGCGCAGACTGTAGATTTCGAGAGTAATTATAAATTATCAGACAAGGACTTTTTGAAATTAATTGCTATAATAAGATTGGCAGTGCCATACACGGGGATGATAATTTCTACACGCGAGACTCCGGAAGTTAGAAGGCAAGCCTTTCAAATTGGCATATCACAAACTTCGGCTGGATCAAAGACTTCGCCTGGTGGTTACGGACAAGAAGAGTGCAATGCGCAATTCGAGGTTCATGATTCTAGAACGCTTGATGAGATAGCGCGAGAGATTTGCGAGATGGGTTATCTGCCGAGCTTTTGTACGGCTTGCTATCGAAGTGGGAGGACGGGAGATAATTTTATGGAGTTAGCCAAAAGCGGGCAAATTCAGAGCATGTGCCAACCCAATGCCTTAGTTACTTTGGAAGAGTATTTGATGGATTATGCATCAGAGGCGACAAAGAAGGCTGGAGATAAGTTGATTGAGAATGAAATAGATAAAATAGGAAATTTAGTAATAAAAAATAAATTAATAAATAGTTTGGAAGAGGTTAAACAAGGGAAAAGAGATTTATTTATTTAATTATGAAAAAAATATCAAAACCAAAAATTGCTATAGTCGGACTAACCTCTTGTGAGGGTTGCCAGTTTGTCATGCTTGATCAAGGTAATAAATTTTTGAATTGGCTGAAGAAGGTTGATTTGGAAGAATTCAGATTAATTGAAGATGGCGACGTTAAGTCCAAAGACCAGACTTATGATATTTGTTTTGTCGAAGGCAATCCTATTACCAAAGAAAACATCAAGATGCTCAAGGAAATGAGAGACAAATCTAAGCTATTGGTGGTATTAGGAAATTGTGCCGCCCTTGGCGGAGTTTGGGAACTCAAGAATTATCACACCAAGACCAAGGCCATCAGAGCGGTGTACAAAAAGGCCAAAGTGGCAAATCCAGATATCAAGGAAGTGGATAATTTTGTCAAAGTTGATTTGACTATCCCGGGATGTCCGACTACTGGAAGTGAATTTATGGAAATTGCTAATCAATTATTGCTTGGAAAAATTCCAAGATTAGCCCAGAGTCCGGTTTGTAATGAATGTCAGACTAATGGTTATGAGTGTTTGTTGCAGAAAGGCGAAGTGTGCCTGGGACCAATTACTCTTGGCGGTTGTAATGCGGTATGTCTCAAGTCCAAGCAGGCTTGCTGGGGTTGCAGGGGATTATTTGAGGGAGCAAAAGTAGAAAATTTGATGAAGCATTTGAATAAAGAATTCACTAAAGACGAAATTTATCGGGTGATGGAAGTTTTTGGCGCGAGGGATTCTATTATGGAGGAGTTGGAGAAAGAGGAGAAACCAAAGAAAAAGTATAAATGATGCCAATATACGAATGGATACCAATGATACTAATCTTGCTAACAAGTTAATTTATCCAAAATTATCTTACCTGATTATAGGTATTTGTTATAAAGTTCACAATGAACTTGGACGATACTCAAGAGAAAAGCAATATGGTGATTTATTGGAGATTAAACTAAGACAATGTGGCATATCCCATAAAAGGGAATTTACAATTGAAAATACTGGCAACATCGTTGATTTCGTAATTGAAGATAAAATAATTTTAGAATTAAAAGCTAAGCCGATTGCGATTAAGGATGACTATTATCAGATTCAGAGATATCTTCAGAGTTTAGATTATAAATTGGGGTTGCTAATAAATTTTAGAGACACTTTTCTGAGACCTAGAAGAATTATCAAAATAGAGACCTCGGCAAAAGATAGATTCACTTAGAAAGATTCGTATTATTGGTATAAATTAGTATATTAGTATCATATAAGACTTATGAAAATACAAATAAATCATATCGGCAAGATGGAAGGCCACACGGATTTTGTGGCGGAAATTCTCAAGGGTGATGTGAAGTCTGCCAAGATGATGACAACCGAAGGGGCAAGATTAATCGAGGGAATTCTGATCGGTCGGCATTTTAGCGAAGCGCCGATTATTACCTCAAGAATTTGTGGTATTTGTCCGGTAGTGCATAAGTTATCATCAATCAAGGCGATTGAAAACGCTCTGAAAATCAAACCGACAGAGCAAACCATCAAACTCCGCAAAACTTTAGAATTAGCCCAGATTATCCATAGCCATGCTTTGCATCTCTTCTTTCTATCTTTGCCGGATTTTTTTGATATCAATAATGACTTGAATTTCATCAAGGAATATCCCAAGGAAGCTCAGGCGGCCATCAAAGTTCGCGAATGGGCGCTCAAGGTGATTGAAGTAATTGGAGGGCGAGCCGTGCATCCTATAAATTGCGAGGTGGGCGGATTCAAGGTGACTCCAAATAAAGGAGAGTTAAGGGCTTTAGCTGATCAGTTTGAAATAATTTTCAAACAAGCATTACTCTTAGTACACTTTGTGCTTAAGGTGAAATATCCTAAGTTGGAGAGGCCGACCAAATATGTGAGTTTGTCCAGTGAAAATGGTTATGCGATTTATGATGGTGATATTAAAGTTACTAATGAAAATGGCACGAAGAAAATTATCAAAGCACAAAAGTTTACCAAAAATATCAAAGAAATTGAGGATCCATATCGCGCAGCCAAATCAGCAGAATTAAATCATCAGCCGTTCATGGTTGGTGCTATTGCGAGAATCAACAATAATCACACGCAGTTAAATCCGTTGGCTAAGGGTTTGCTCAAAGGCTTACATTGGAAACTGCCGAATTATAATCCATTTGCCAATATTTCTGCCCAAGCTATAGAAATTGTGCATTGTCTCGAGGAAATCAAAAAGTTTTTGAACGATTTGGATAAAAATATCAAAGAAGAGAAAAGCGTTTCAGAGAAGATGAAGATAATCGCCGGAGCTAATCCGCTGGGCAAGGAAGTGACTGGCGCTGATGCCGTGGAGGCGCCGAGAGGCACACTTTATCATCATTATGTAATCGACAAAGATGGATATATCAAATCCTGCCAGATTATTACGCCCACAGTTTCGTATCTGAAGAATTTGGAAGAAGATATTATGGCTTATTTGCCCAAGGTGATGGATATGCCGAAAGATAAAAGGGCTAGGAAGATTAGAGCGCTCATCAGAGCTTATGA
>CAIPBY010000060.1 GCA_903863425.1 Candidatus Buchananbacteria bacterium
GCTTGTAAAGATGAACTCGGCAGATTACGAGTGGGTGCGGCTGTGGGAGTCACGGGTGATATGAATCAAAGGATTGAAGCACTAGTAGAAAATGAAGTTGACTTCATTGTTATTGACACAGCTCATGGGCATTCAAAAGGAGTTATCGATACATTGAAAAATACAAAAAAGAAATTTCCTAAATTACAAATTGTTGTTGGTAATATTGCAACCGGCGAAGCAGCTAAAGCTCTCGTCAAAGCAGGCGCGGATGCTATCAAAGTCGGTATTGGCCCTGGGTCAATTTGTACTACTCGTGTCATCGCTGGTATTGGCGTACCACAATTTACGGCAGTACAAGATGTAGCGAAAGCTATCAAAGGTTCGGGAGTGCCAATCATCGCTGATGGTGGCATAAAATATTCTGGAGATATTGTGAAAGCACTTGCTGCAGGAGCGCATACTGTCATGCTAGGTTCTCTATTTGCTGGAGTTGTGGAATCTCCTGGAGATGAAATTTTATACGAGGGAAGAAAATATAAAGCATACCGAGGGATGGGTTCGATCGAAGCTATGAAACAAGGATCGAAAGATCGTTATTTCCAAGGTGATGAAAGTGATAATAAAAAACTTGTACCAGAAGGTGTCGTCGGACGAGTGCCGCTTAAAGGAAGCTTGTCAGAAATTATTTTCCAATTAGTTGGTGGTATCAGGGCAGGTATGGGATATTGCGGATCAAAAAATATTACTGCTTTACAAAAGAGTGAATTTATTCGTATCACATCTTCTGGAATTCGTGAAAGTCATCCACATGATGTTTTTATAACCGTTGAACCTCCAAATTATTCTGGTTTGGAGAATTAATAAATTAATAATAAATAAGAAAAAATTAAAATGGCAAAAATAGATATTTTGTTAGGTTTGCAATGGGGTGATGAAGGTAAAGGAAAACAAATAGATGAATTGCTTCCGACTTATGATGGTGTCGCTCGTTTCCAAGGAGGAGACAATGCTGGACATACTATCAAGCTCAATGATATTTCTATCGTTGGCCATTTGTTGCCAAGTGGATTTTTGCGTCCAGGGGCGGATATGTTTATTGGTAATGGCTTAGTAGTCAATCCAGTTTCTTTAATTAAAGAGATCAATCAATTAAAAGAAAGAGACATTGATGTCACTGATCGTTTGTATATCTCAGAGAGAGCAAAATTAGTCACTTACTTACATCCATTTATTGATCAAGCTGAAGAAGCACGACTAGGTAAAAGTTCTGTGGGTACCACGTTGCGAGGCATTGGCCCTGCATACAGTCAGGCTCGTGGTAGACAAGGATTACTTATAGGCGAAGTCTTGGGTTCAAATTATGAAGAACGACTTGAGACTTTCATTGATTTTCAAATGACAACTTTAGGCATGTATAAAAAATGGGGCTATGAAATTTCTACCGAAAAAATAGCCGAAGCAAAAGAGATTTGGGATAAGGCAGTTCGAGAAATGAAGAAGTTGAAAATTTGCGATGTGTCTTCTTTGGTGCGAACAAAATTAGCTGAAGGAAAAAAGATTATGGCTGAAGGGGCTCAAGGAGCAATGCTTGATTTTGATTTCGGTGATTATCCGAATGTTACTAGTTCGAATACTTTGACAGCCAATATTTGTCTTGGTCTTGGAGTCCCTCATACAGCTATTGGAGATGTTTGTGGAGTTGTCAAAGCTTATGTGACGAAAGTTGGTGGAGGATATTTCCCATCTAGAATTAAAGATGAGGAAGTTGAAAAATTATTTCAAGAAGCTGGTGGAGAATTTGGTGCGACGACTGGTCGTCGTCGAATGTGTGGTTGGATGGATTTACCGGCCTTGAGACATGCTATTTATCTTTCTGGAACAACAAAATTATTTATCAATAAAACAGACATTTGCCCAGTTGATACTATCCGAGTTGTCACAGGCTATATTGATAAAAATGGTCAAGCTATTAAAAGTATGCCATTTCATTTGAATGAAATCGTTGATGTCGAGACTAAAGAATTTAAAGGCTGGGGCAAAGATGTGTATGGTATTAATGATAAAACAAAACTTCCAGAAGAACTTGTAACTTATATTGATTATATTCAAAGCCAGGTTGAAGACTTGGGGGTAAAAATAATTTCTATTGGCACAGGGCCAGATCGCAATCAATCAGTTTCATGGTAGAAACACTGGTGATAGACTTTTTAAATTGATATAATGCAATTATGAAATTGCATAAAATGATCATTCCGAGACAAATATTAATTTTGACCCTTTTGGCTGTGGCTCTTAATCTTGTGTATTTAGTTTGGTCTGATTCGATATTCTCTCTATATATTATTTGGAATATTATCCTAGCGGCAATTCCATTTTTTATCAGTTATTATCTTTTGCAATATTATCGGGCAGGAAAGAGATCTATCCTAATGTATGTTTTAGGTGGTTGTTTTTGGCTACTTTTTTTCCCGAATGCCCCATATCTAGTCACAGATATTATGCATTTAGGTGAAAGTATTGGAGTGCCACTTTGGTTTGATTCTCTGACATTATTTTGTTCTGCTTGGATTGGTCTTATGTTGGGTATTTATTCTTTATCATTTATAGAAAA
>CAIPBY010000061.1 GCA_903863425.1 Candidatus Buchananbacteria bacterium
GATACTGTAATACTTTCATCCTCAATTATTCCTGGAAATGAGAGGACTATTCAACGACTCAAAGATAATTTATATCGCCAATGCGATAATGTCATCCATGGCAGTATTATGGATATTCATGTCTCCGGACACGGCAACAGAGAAGATATCGCCTATATGCTCCAGCAGATCGCGCCCGATTATTTCATCCCTGTTTATGCCAACCACTACTTCCTCAAGGAAGCGGCTAAGCTAGCCAAAGAAATAGGATTCAATCCGGCTAGCATCTTTGTGCCGGACAATGGACAGGTTATGGAATTCGACAAAGCTGGCGGAAGAATTACCGACAAAAAAGTTCCATCGAGCTATGTCTTTGTCGATGGCTTAGGCATTACCGATAGTAATAATGTCGTGCTTCGCGACCGAAAAATGATGGCTGAAGACGGAATGCTAGTGGTTATTGCCACTATCGATGGGAAAAACGGCCAACTCATCCATAATCCAGATCTCATCTCTCGAGGATTCGTCTATATGAAAGAAAACAAACGATTAATTGAAATGGTCAGACAGAAGGTAAAAAAACTGATCAAAGAGAATAATCCCAAAGTCGCTCCGGACGATCAGTATTTAAAAGACTTAATAAGGAACGAAATTGGAAAATTCTTGTACCAGAAGACTGAGAAAAGGCCCATGATTCTGCCGGTGATAATTGAGGTTTAAAATTCAGCTGTCATCCCGAGGAAGTCTGTAATCAGACGACCGTGGGGATCCCGTGGAATAAGGCGTGCGTCTTTAACTCACGGGATTGCCACGTTGCGTCCGGAGTACCGGACTTCACTCGCAATGACATTTAATTTGTGTTACAATTAACACAAATAAATCAATAATTTATATGTCCAAACCAGTCATCGTCTCAGGCATACAGCCAACTGGATTGCTCCATATCGGCAATTATCTTGGCGCGCTCAAAAATTGGGTTGATTTACAAAATAGCGGGAAATACGATTGTTTCTTTTTCCTCGCCGATTACCATTCCATTACTGAGAATTATTCTCCGGCCGAGAAAAAAGAGCAAATCTTTAATTTAGTTTGCGACTATTTAGCCTCCGGACTTGATCCTAAAAAATCAACTATTTTCGTCCAATCTCAAATTCCCGAATGCACAGAACTGGCCTGGATATTTAATACTCTGACTCCAATCGGCGAATTAGAGAGAATGACCCAATTCAAAGATAAAAGCAACAAACAAGTTAAAAATATAAATGCCGGGTTGCTTACCTACCCAATTCTTCAGGCCGCAGATATCCTAATTTATCACGGTGAGTTTGTACCGGTCGGTCAAGATCAAGTCCAGCACCTAGAATTGGCTCATGATACAGTTAAGTGGTTCAATAACAAATATGCCACGGAGTATTTCAAAGATGTTAAACCGCTTCTAACTGAAACACCAAAAATAATGAGTCTCATTGAGTCAACAGCCAAGATGTCCAAATCTGCCGGAGCCAAGCATTATATTGGCATCGATGAATCACCAGAGATAATTGCGCAGAAAATTTCCAAAGCCGTCACCACGCCGGAAGGCATCAAAAATCTAGAAACGATCTATAATGTTTTCAATTCTTCCATGCAAGGAAAATTTGATGCGAACAAGATGGCCGAAACCAAGAAAATAATCGCCACAGGAATCGCCGATTATTTCGACGACTTCCGTAAGAAAAAAATGGAATTAATGAAGGACAAGAAAAGAGTTATGAAAATTTTAGAAGAAGGAAAGGCAAAAGCTCAACCGATTGCGCAGAAAACGTTGAAAGAAGTGAAAGAGATTATTGGATTGATATAAAACTGTTAAAAAAGTCCCGCCAGCGGGACTTTTTTTATTTTACAATTTATTCCTTTCCCCAAAATTCATCCGCTTCTTCCTCCATTTTTTTTAATCTTGTGTAATAATCAGGAAACTCATTTAAGTGCGCCAGAGCAATTTTCCCCGTTGTAAAGGCTCCATCATTAGTCACATTAGTATTTGAATCCCTCATACCATGTTCAAGCTCCACATCCATGCCCATGCGGAATTGCTCCACGTCAAATTTAGTCCAATCAATACTCAAACGCTCACCAGTTTCTTTAGCTTCTTCAGTTGTAAAGGAAAGTTTACTCATAAATTACTTTATTAATTTCAATAATTCTTTCTTTAATTTTTCTATTTCTTTGCCATTCTTAGCTTCAATATTTAGCCGTACTATCGGTTCGGTATTCGAAGGCCTGATATTAAAAAACCAATTATCGCCATAAACCGATAAGCCGTCAACCTCTTCAACTTTATTTTTTTTGAATTTAGCCAGTACTCTTTTCCTGGATTTCACGAAATCAACCTGCTTAATGTTTATCTCCCCGGAAATCTGATACATCTTTTCAAACTCGCTTATGGCCTTGGAGAATTTAATGCCCGTCTCGCTCAAATATTCTATAATCAGCACTGCCGGAATTATGCCTTCGGCGCAAGCCGCATTTATTTTCCCGGCGAAAAGCGCATTAACAAAAAAGTGTCCTGAATTTTCACAGCCGAAATAAATCTTTTTCTCGATCATGGCACGAACAATATTGGAATATCCGGAACGAATGGAGCATGGCTCTCCGCCATTTTCTTCTGTTACCTGCTTCATGGCCAAACCAAGCCTGGAATCAATGGCAATCTTCTTGTTTTTTATTTTCATCTCTTTCATTTTCGACAAAAACAATTTAGCCAGGAAACAATTAATATAATATGGCTCTATGAATTTTCCCTTTTCATCGATGAAAATCGCCCTATCGCCATCGCCATCCCAGATAATTCCCAAATCAGATTTCGATTTTCTCACTTCGCTCTCGATATATTTCCTGTTTTCCGGAAGTAAAGGGTTCAGGCCGTGATCCTTGAATTTATCTTTCCTGAAATTCATTTTTATGGTCCGGCCGGGAATTCTCAAGAAAAAATATTCCACTGCCTTGGCCGAAGAGCCGGAACTGGCATCCAAAACCAATTTAAGATTCTTTATTTTTGACACGTCTATTATCTTAAAAACAAAATTATGATAATCCTGCAAAACACTAATTTCTTTGACTTGCTTACGAGTCGCCTTTGGCACTGATTTTGTTCTCAAAGCTTGCGATAAGATCTTATCCAGTCCGGTACTCATGCCGATTAATTTTCCCCCTCTGACAAAAAGCTTCATACCCGCATAACCGCTTGGATTATGAGAGGCGGTCACCATTATCCCGCCATCGAAATCACCCACTCCTACCGCAAAAGACAGGCTCGGCGTACTATCCACTCCTAAAGTCGAAATCTGGCATCCAGCTGACGAGAATCCATCAATAGCTCCATGATAAATTGGCAATGATTCGCTTCTTTTATCTAAGGCGATAACCACCTTCTTCAATTTATACTTTTTGGCAAATAAATAAGCAATAATCTTGGCGTCATTGTCATTTATCTGCTCCGGGTATGTGCCACGGATGTCATATTCCCGAAATATTGACTTGTCCATAAAATAAAAATTTAATTCTTATAAATTAATTTTATCACTTTTGAAATAAAATGACTACTTCTTGACAATAACCATTAAATTATAACCCTTGAAAAAATTTGTTTTCACTCCCTTATTCTCATAATAAACTTTCAAATTTTTGAAGCCGGCTTTTGAGAGTAATCTTTTTAATTCTCCCTTGGTAAATGAATGCACATATCTTTGATTCTCATCTCCAATAGGTTTCCAAGGAATAAAAGCATCTTTAAGATTATAAACACCATGGGTTATTTTGTACTTAAAGTCAAAAAACCTAGGAAAATATTTTTTTACTCTCAAAATATTCCAATTAGACATAACCAATCTTCCTCCGGGCTTGAGTAATTGGTAGATATTTTTAAGAATTTCTAGTCTTAATTTTTCAGTTGGAATATGATGGAGGACTGCCAGCATAAAGATTAGATTAAAACCCCCCTCCTTTCCAAGGAGGGGCTGGGGGTGGTTGCCGACGCCTTCCGGCAAACCCCCTCTAACTCCCCCTTGGTAAGGGGGAGAAACAACATCTCCCACTTCAAACTTTATATTCTCCTTATCTTTGAATTTTTCTTGGGCAATCTTTATTAATTCCTCTGAATTATCCATGCCCAAATATTTCACATCCATATTTTTAAATAACTCAGCCAACCGCCCATTACCGCAACCCAAATCCAAAATACTATCCCCTTCTTTGGCATAATTTTTAAATTCATCCAAGGCGTGCCACCACTTCCCGCGGGTAATAGAAAAATCCGGCGCAATAGTATTGTAAATATCATGCGTCTGATTAAGTATGTTTTGTATTTTCGCTTTTTTCATCAAGATTACTTTAGCATTTTTTCTGATTTTTGCCAAAAAAAATTCGACCCCCTCGAAGCAACTCACGAGAACTGCTTCAAGGGGATCGGTGGAAAAGTGCCAAGACACTTACTCGGCACTTGCGTGGCTAAGTCTTGGTCTTGCTTTTCCGAGGCTTGAAACGCAAGATCGGATTCTCCCGGTCGAAGGGAAGAAGCGTTATCAATCCCCAATCGACCAAAATATCTCCTTTGCGTTCTTGAAGATACGGCGCATGCGGACGCCCCGAATCATCAAGAACGACGGATCGCAGGAACCACGGTGTCATCCCGGCGAAGTATTTGCGGAAAAACTCGCGCCCCATGGCCTGGATCGCCAAAGCGTCCTGCATGGCGAGGAGTTGATACAGTGGAGTAACCCTTTGAAGCGGGTCCAAAATGGACCACGCGTCACCATCGATTTTCCTGCTTTCATCCCTGATTCCTGGGGGACGATCAGGATACCACAACTCTACTCGCGACATGTAGTACTCGCTCAGGCCTCTCTTTTCCTCCCTATAGTGTAGAACCCTTCTACAATATTCCTCCGGCGTAATTCTCACCGAGTAGGGAAAAGGATACGGATACACATACTGTCGATCAACCCTGATTTTGTTGTTCAAATGATTCTCCTCGCGGACGGTTCGCTCTGAACTCGTCCATTTTATGTACAATTCATCAATTCTTCTGAAATAGCAAATCATCAACATTTAATTATATTAAAATTACATAAATTTGTCAATGCCAATTCTCTAAACTTTATAATATTTTATTATAATTTAGCTAAAATATCATTAAAATCATTGAAAATTTGACTAATTAATGCTATTATTTTTAGATGAAATCAAATCAACAACAACTTGAAAAAGTAATTTTTGAAATAATTAGAGTCAATCCTCATTCAGAAAAGGAATTATTTAATGTGGTCAGACGAATTATGGGAGAAATAAAATTGCCATCCCCGGAAAAATCAAAATTGCTAGAGCAGTATCGAAGACTTCTCAAAAATAAAAAGCTTAAATCCAATAAAAATATTGAGCAACTACTTACCAAAAGAGCGGTGCGAACCCTTTCCGGTGTGGCCGTGATTTCCGTATTAACCAAAGCCTACCCCTGTCCTGGAAAATGCTTATACTGTCCCAGCGAAAAAGATATGCCCAAAAGCTATCTATCCAATGAACCGGCGGTGATGCGCGCGATTCTGGCTAAATTCGATCCGTATCGTCAGGTACAAATAAGGCTTGATGCGCTCAAGGCCAATGGACACTCCACCGAAAAAGTAGAACTAATTGTCATGGGCGGAACTTGGTCATATCTCGACACCAAATATCAAAACTGGTTTATTAAACGCTGTCTGGAAGCACTCAACGGCAAATCAGCCAGAAATTTAGAACAAGCACAAAAACAAAATGAATCGGCCAAGCATCGTTGTATCGGATTAACTTTGGAAACTCGTCCTGATTATATTGATGAAATAGAAATTATCAAGATGAGAAAATTGGGAGCAACCAGGGTCGAATTGGGTATCCAGCATATTGATGATCAAATTTTAAAATTAAATCGACGTGGACATAATAATTCACGATCAATTGAGGCCATAAATTTACTAAAACTTGCTGGATTCAAAATAAATTATCACCTCATGCTTAACCTGCCAGGATCAACTCCGGCCAAAGACCTGGCTATGTTTAAAAAATTATATAGTTCTCCTGATTACATGCCAGATATGATAAAAATCTATCCTTGCGTGGTCAATAAGCATGCTGATTTGTATAAATTATGGAAAAATAATAAATATAAATCCTACACCGACAAACAATTAACTGAATTAATTGTTAAAATAAAAAAATTAACGCCTCCCTGGGTACGCATCACTCGCCTAATTAGAGATATTCCGGAAGAATCAATTGTGGCCGGAAATAAAATTACAAATCTTAGACAATTAATCGGCAACAAAGCTAAAGGAGACGGCTGGGAATGCAAATGCATTAGATGCAGGGAGGCAGGACATCAGGATAAAATTTTCAATGATCAATTTTCTCGCCTCGATTCGATCGAGTCGAAGCGGGCAATTTCCAAACAATTTTCAAGTTTAAAATTTTCAAAATTTAAATATCAGGCAAATAAAGGCACAGAATATTTCTTGAGTTTTGAGTCTACAGACAAAAAGGTCTTATACGCATTCTTAAGACTGAGAATTAATAATAATTCTAATGAAAACTTCATCCCGGAGTTACAAAATTCGGCTATTGTCCGAGAACTGCATACTTACGGACAGCTCACTTCTCTTGGTGACGAAGGCGAAATACAGCACACTGGCATGGGCAAAAAACTGCTTGATCAAGCTGAAACGATTGCCAAGAAACATCGTCTTAATAAGATAGCAGTGATATCGGGAATTGGTGTTAGAGGATATTATGAGAAATTGGGGTATAAATTAGAGGGAATGTATATGGTAAAAAACATCAAATAAATGTCTAAATCCTAATGTCTAATTTCTAATAAAATTTCAAATGCCAAATGTTATTTTTTATCATTTTATTAGAAATTAGGATTTAGAAATTAGAAATTAATATTAATACTATGTCTGACATCAACCAAACAATTCCCGGTGAAATTGACGTCTTCACCAACATGATTGCCTCTGGCCCAGTTATAATCCAAATGCGCGATGGAGTTGAGAAAACTCTGCTCGTTAAGCATGGCGACAAGCCTTTGGAACAATTAAAATGGAAATTCTGCGGAGGGAAAATTTTAAAAGGAATGAATTTAGAAGAAAACGCCGTACGCGAAGCCAAGGAAGAAATCGGAGTAGAAGTGAAAATTATCAAACCGCTCAAACCATTAATTATTTGGAATGAAATCCCGGAAACCGGATCAACTCAACCAGAGGCTATTGTCCTAATTCATTACCTAGCCACTATTGATCAAGAACCAAGCAAAGGAAAGGATATTTTGGCTATGGATTGGTTTGACATCAATAACTTGCCAGACGACTGCGCGCCGAATATTATGCCTATCATTCAGAATTATTTGGATTTAAAATAAATTTCATAAAATAAAAGCCCCGCTTGCAAGCGGGACTTTTTAGTTATAAAACTATATACAAATATATTTTCCTGAAACTTTTTTACAGCACTTGCCTGACCTGCAATATGAATACGATGAACCGTATTTATTTTTACACTGAGACGCTAACGTACAAGTATTACTACATCCAGATAATCTAAATTGGCAACTATTACAACTCAATGTACCCTTCAAATACCCTAAAGTCACGCAAGTCTGTTTATTTAGGTTAGAGCCGTCACATTGCTCTGTGTCTTCAATAAGTTTATTACCGCAAACTGATTTGGACACAACAATCTGAGATTCATATACCCCAATATCAGCCATTGGACCTTGGGGCACAATTTGGCCGTCATAAGCCTGAATCAATGCGACGTCAGTACCATGATCTATGGCCAAGGAACTCGAACTGACATTAAAATTAACCAGATCAATGAATTGCGGATTAGCCACAATTGAATTAGCATCCTGACCAGAAAAACCTTTCCATTGGCTATAATTTTTACTTGCCATGCCCCAACCGAAATTTTCTGCTCCGCCCTGATAATATAAATTATTATCAATCACACTATTAGAAACCCCAGCGGCAGAAATCAAGTAAGCGGTAGGTAAAACATTATAAACAATATTATTTTTTACTCGCGTATTAGATGTCGGCGTAGAGGAATTAAAGCTAGTAAAATGAATACCAGCGTACTTACTATTATAAACAATGTTATTATAAATTTGAATGTTATCAAAATTAAAAATATCGATACCAGTGTATTCTCCCGAAATTAAGTTATAGTAACTCATATTTCCTGTAGCATAAGAATGCTCATAACCGCCATCAAAACGAATACCACCTGATCCATATCTAATTCCATTAGTGGCCGGATCAAGAGACACACTTTTATCATTATATGTATCGCGCTGACTATAAACTTTGTTATAGCGAACTATATTATCATTGCCAACCATCCACAAATCTATGCCATAACGATCGTCCAACAATTGCGCGTTGGCGAAAGAAGTATTATATTCTACCACGTTACCAACTGCTGTCGTTAAAGCGACACGAATGCCTGACCGTCCATTATTATTAACCGTATTTTGGCTAATCATATTATTTGAACCACCCCAAATTCCAATTCCTTCATTGGCATTATTATGAAAATTATTACTAGAAATTACATTATTATCACAAAACTGACCATACAATAAAATCCCATCACCCGGCTCATCAGCGTTCGTGCCGACAATATCATGAACTTCGGAATTCCTGATAATATTACTTTCACACTTATTAATCTGGTCACCAAACAAAGCGATGCCAGCCGAACCATTACTATTATAGATTGAAAGGTTATCTAAAATAATATTGTTAGCATTATACAAAACAACTGGCTTATAAGTATTAATTATAGTTAGATCCCTAATCGTCAAATAAGCCAAACCATTAACACCAATAGCAGAAGTCAATTGATTTTGACCATCAATCAACGGCTTAGGATTATCACCTTCGCCATATGCACCATATGTAATCGGCGAGCCAACTGATCCAGAAACTCCTAGTGCCAAAGACTCATGCCAAACTTGGCCACGTTTAAGCAAAATCATGTCACCTGGAGCAATCTTAATGGCATAAATCATAGTTAAGGTCTTGAATGGACAGGTTTGGTTATAACCACCAGTATAGGGCGTAGTAGCAGTGCCATTACAATTAGTATCATCGCCATTTTCGGCATCAATATAATAAGTCGTCCCAGCCGAAGCCATCTTTATCTCATTTGCCGGCTTTACCTGTGGCGAAGTGGATCCGGTATAAAAAATAGCAAACGCAGACAAGCCAAGAGCCAAGATAGCTAGCGCTACTGCCACCGGCGCCTGTACTTTTTCTTTGATCATAATTTTAGCTATAATTAATAGTTTATAATAAAATATCTTGCGCTAATTATACCATAAGTAGATAATAACCAAAAAGCGGCCTCGAGGGAGACCGCTTTTTTATTACTTAAATTGTTTTAAAAACTTTTACAACGACTGCCGGCACAACACCTGCCATCGGTCGTACATTTATACTTTGTAAACCAATAACTTCCGGTACAGGTACTAGTGTTACAAACCTTCTTACATGTTCCGTTATTGCATGTATAGTTGGTGGCACATGTTCCGGTTTTGCAAGTACTACCACAGCCATCAGAGGCACCACAGGCTTTACCAGTACAACTAGGAGTGCAAGAACAGACTCCATTATTACATGTCGAAGGAGATGTACAAGTTCCGCAGTTTAAGGTACCGCTACAACCGTCAGAATAAATACCGCAAGACTTGCCAAGAGCCAAGCAAGTTGTTGGAGTACAGGCATCGGATTGGCATTGGCTATTAGCATCACAAGTTTGACCAGTAGGACAATTCGAGCAAGTCAGAGTTTGACCGCAACTATTCACCCAAGTTCCGCATCTGCCAGCAGGACAAGCAGTCTCACAAGTGACACAGGCATTACTTATACAGCTATTCCCTGTCGGACAATTGATTAAACAAGTCTGAGAGCTATCACCAGTGCAATTATTACCACCATTGGCCGGAGTTGGATTAGTACAAGTGCGTGTCTGAGTGCCAGTACCACAAACCACGGGACAAGTACTAGGGCTCCAGGCGCTCCAACCGCCATTAATAGGAATTACATTATTCTGACAAGCCCCATTTGCATCGCAAGTCTGGTTGGCTCCGCAAGTGCCACAAGAAACATTTTCACAGCCATTATTGATGATACCGCAGACACGAGCTCCGCAAGAGGCGGTTGGAGTACAGACGCAATTACCACTCTGACAAGTCGCTGGGGAGGTGCAAGACCCACAACTACCGCTACAGCCATCAGCACCGCAGGTTTTGCCAGTACAGTTGGGAGTGCAAACAGTTACTAAATATTCATAAGCACCGATATCATAGCCAGCACCAGAAGGACGAGAGTTGGCTACGCCAGTGAAGTCTTCGGTTAGACCAGTACTAGCACCGCGATCAATAGCTGGCGATGAGGCCAGAAGACTATAATCTTTATTTGTATAATTGGTAAAAAGAGGATTTGCATTCACAACGTCATTACTTGAAAGAAACACAGCACCTTCACGGCCACTTGAATCAATATTTATCGGTCCGCTTATATTATAATAAAGATTGTTGCTCGCAGTAATCGACGTGGAGTTGCTAACGCCTAAATAATGTTCATATTTTGTAGTGACGGATGCTCCATAAATTATATTATCAGCGATTTGAATGCCTGTCGAATTGCTATAGATTTGAATACCGTGACCAGAATCTATCGGACTGCCCTGGATTAAAGTATTGTTAACCACCGAGCCACCATTAACTTTATGAAGTCCGACTGGCTGACAAGCCCTGATAATATTATTTTTAACATTTACAATGCCCGTACCGCCACCGTCAATATAGATACCTCCGGTATAACATCCCTCTTCACAACAATTTTCCATGTCAACCTCATCGCCATTGATAATACATACATCTTTTTTGTTCACGGAATCATAAACCGTAGCTGGTAACAATGGAGCAGGACTCTCACCCCCGGCAGTATACCGGCATCCTTGATGACGGCGAGGTATATCGCTACCGCCAGCAGTCTGGCATGAATCAACACTGTCATCATCTTTATAACCTACATAAATATTGGATAAGTCAATGATATTTTTCTCAAAAGTAAGATCATGAGCCCCTGAAGCTGAGAGCTGAATTCCATCAAAATGAGGCAATGAAGAATTCTCATATTGGGTTGTTGTTGCATTCCAAATTCTGCAGGAATTACCATCATCACTGGCCATAATATCGTGAATATAATTACCCCTGATGACATGCCAGGAACCTTCAATTTTTATGCCATCAGCATCTGGCCCACTGGCTACGCTTAAAACGGCCGTCTTACTAGCAATCGCCGCACTCTTACATAAAGGATGCTGAATAGTATGGCTAATATCGTTATTCTCAATCGTATTAGAAGTACCATAGACTACAACACCAGCACCGGTACCGCCCCTAATAATCAGATTATTACTAACTTTATTATTGTTGGCGCCTGTCTCTAATATAATTCCTCCATACTGAGTGTCATGAATGTAATTATTTTTTACCTGAATATTATTACTATTATTATAAATAGCCACGCCTGAACCGAAAGCCCAAGCATTCCAAGTAGTTGTGGCAGGAATGGTTATTTCGAAACCTTCAATGGTGACATTGCTAGCACCCGTGACCAAAAAACCGTTAACAAGTGCGGTAGTTCCCATCGGAGCAACTAATTCTTTGTTAGTCGCGATGCCATTGCCAACGGCGTCAGTAGTGGCTTTAATAATAAGAGTGCCTTTGCTAGTACAATTTTTTGTAATTCTAAGCTTCTGATTGTAATTAGTGGTAGTATAATTGCCAGGCGCAACAGAAATAGTATCCCCGCAGGAAGCATTATTAATTGCCGTCTGTAAAGCGGAAACCCCTCCGCCAGAGACAGCGCCCGCCATCCTTACCTCATTTGCCGGCCGTACCTGAGGATTGGGCGAACTGGTATAAAAAATAGCAAACGCAGACAAACCGAGGGCCAAAATAGCAAGAGCTACCGCCACCGGCGCCTTGACTCTTTCTTTGGTTATAGTTTTTGTTTCCTTGTTGATCATATTTTTTTTCTTTTTTCTGATCATATCCAGGTTTGGGTCGATCATATTTTGATTGGAGTTTAGTGAATTATTGATATATAAATTTTTATTTGTTACTACTTTAATTATTACCGGCCAAGATAGAAGCTACATAAATCCCAGCTGTCTCCGCGCGCAATATTCTCCTGCCCAAGCTTATTCTCTTAATCCCCGCCTCCTTCGCCGATTCTATTTCCTCTGTTTCATATCCTCCCTCTGGACCAATGAAGATATGAATTATTTTATTATTTACGTTTGATTTAAGATCATTCTCTGTTTCCTTCTCCCAAGCTATAAACTTTTCTCCTTCCTGCTGAGAGCACCAATGCAAAGCTTCATGAAAATTTACCAAATTGCCAAACTCCATTAGCTTCGTGCCTCCGCATTGCTCTGTGGCCTCTTTTATAATATCATTATACCTCTTTCTCTTAATTAAAGTAATATCCCTGACCACACATCTATCAGAAACTACCGGCACTACGGCATAAACTCCTATCTCCGCCAACTTCTGCAAAAGCCAATCAAACTTATCAGACTTGAGCAGTGACTGATAAATTATAATCTTGATTTTCAATTCCTTGTCGCTCGTCTTCTTGTCGATAAGCAAAAACTCAGCTGAATCACTATCTAATTTAATGAGTTGAGCTAAGTATTCTCCTCCTAAATTATTAAAAATAAAAAACCGGTCTCCCTCCTTGGCTCGCAAAACCTTACTAATCTGCGATAAGAATTTTTTGTCGTTACATCTGGCATAATCGCCAGAAAAGTCAGAGGACGGAAGATAAAATCTCTGCATAAAATAACAATTGAAAAATTATCCACTTAATGATAATATTATATCATTAATTTAACTAAACCACTAATTTTAAACCTATGTCAATCTCTCCGCAAATCTTCGAACTCATCCGACAGGAAGTAAAACGCCAGCAAGAAGGCCTAGTTATGATCGCCTCAGAGAACTATGCTTCCGAGGATTCGCTCAAGGCCATCGGCACTCCCCTTTCCAATAAATATTCGGAAGGGTATCCGGGCAAAAGATTCTACACTGGCAATCAATATATTGACGAAATAGAGAACTTAGCCAAATTTGAGGCTTTGAAAATGTTTAATTTATCAGATCAGGAATGGACGGCCAATGTCCAACCGCATTCCGGCTCCTCGGCCAACATCGCCGTGTATATGGGAATGCTTAATCCTGGCGATAAACTAATGGGATCTGATTTGAGCCAAGGCGGGCATCTCACACATGGCAGTCCGGTTAATTTCTCTGGCAAACTATTTAATTTCGCGCACTACGGCGTTAATGAAACTACTCATCTTTTGGATTACGACAAAATAGAAGAAATCGCCATAGCCGAACAACCCAAGATGATTGTCTGTGGAGCCACGGCCTATCCCAGGACGATTGATTTTGCCAGATTCCGCGCTATTGCCGACAAAGTCGGAGCCTTGCTTCTGGCTGACATCGCTCATATCATTGGACTCATTATCGCCGGCGTCCATCCTTCTCCCTTTCCTTATGCGGATTTCGTCACCTCCACCACGCACAAAACTCTCTCCGGTCCTCGAAGCGGTTTCGTAATTAGTAAAATCCAATATGCTCCTCAAATAGACAAAGCCATTTTCCCTGGCATGCAAGGCGGGCCATTGGATAATATTATTGCGGCCAAAGCAATTTGTTTTTCTGAAGCTCAAAGCGAAGAATTTAAAGCCAAACAAATACAAACTGTCAAAAATTGCCAAGCTCTGGCCAAAAAATTAATGGACGAGGGCATCAAGGTTATTACCAACGGTACTGACAATCATCTCTTACTTATCGATTGTAGGAGCGTAAACTTACTCGGCAAAGAAGGCGCTAATCTTTTGGCCGAAGCCAATATTTATACCAACTTTAATACTGTCCCTTACGATCCAGCTAAACCGTTTAATCCCTCTGGCATGAGAATGGGTACAGCAGCCCTATCGACTCGAGGCATGAAAGAAGAAGAATTAGAAATGATTGGCGGTTGGATCGCTCAGATACTCAAAAATCCCGAAGATAAAAATTTAAGAGAAGAGATAAAAACCAAAGTCAAAGAATTGACCCTAGGCTTTCCGATTTATGAAAACTTCCAAATCTAAAATCACAAAACAAGCTCAAATTCTCGACGGCCAGAAATTAGCCGAGGAGATAGAGTTGGATTTGGCGAAAGAAATCAACACATCTGGCAAAAGGCCAGGGCTCGCCGCCATCTTGGTTGGCGATGATCCAGCTTCAGAGCTATATATCAAACTCAAAGAAAAAAAGGCGGGCGAGGTTGGCATTGATTTCCATAAATATCTTTGCAACCAAGCCTGCTGTCAGGAAATTACCGAGCAAGAGCTCGAAGACATGGTAAAATTCCTCAACGAGGATCCAATGATCGATGGAATTATTGTGCAACTGCCCCTGCCATCACAATACGACACGCAAAAAATTATTGATGCGATTGATCCAAGTAAAGACGTGGACGGATTTCATCCTGAGAATACTTCTGTCATTCCACCAACCGTGGCTTCAATTATTGAATTGCTCAAAGCCACAAAAGAAGAATTAGCAGACAAAAAAACTCTCATCATCGGCAAGAGTTCTATCTTTCTAAATGGCTTGGAGAAATTCATCAAGCAAGAATTGGGCATCAAATCTGTAAAAACCGATGATTCCATTCCTCCAGACTCGAAGAATTTTGATATTATTATAATTGCTATAGGACGCGGACAAGTGCTCAAAAAAGACATGATCAAAGATGGCGCGATTGTCATTGATGTGGGAATCAATAAATTACATCAGAAGACAATTGGCGACGTAGATCCGCAAGTAGCTGAAGTCGCCTCATACTTCTCCCCTGTTCCCGGAGGTGTCGGGCCATTAACCGTGGCATGCCTATTGAAGAATACCTACCTACTTTCCATTCAGCACTAATTCCATTAACTCAATAAATACTTTAGCATTAAATTCCACATCCGGCATAGCTCGATGAGCATTGACATGTTCGTGTCCGAAATGCTTGGCTACATTACCAAGCGAATAACTCGGCAAAGACAAAACTTTGCGTGACAGTTCCAGAGTATCGATCATTTTATTCTCTGGCACGGGCAACGATCTCTTCCGACAATAATCAAGGATAAACAACCAATCAAATTCCTTAATATTGTGTCCAACAATAATTGAATCTCCGATGAAATTAAAAAATTCTTTCATCACTTCCTCAATCTTGCGTCCATTGGCGAGCAGAAATATCTCATTAAGTCCATGAATCTTCTCTGCCTCAGGAGGAACCGACTTAGTTGGCCGAACCAATTCTTCGAAACGCCCCACAATCTCCTTGCCCCGAAATTTCAAGGCGGCAATTTCCAAAATTTCATCCTTATCCGGATAGAGTCCGGAAGTTTCCAAATCAAAAACCGAGAACTCGGTTTCTAGGAAATTCTGATATTTTTGTTTTTGTTCTTCTTCGGTCATAACAGTAATACTTTAAAGCATTTTTGCCTGTTTGGCAATGGCTTGAAAAAATACATCTTTTGTGGTATATTGTGGGAAGAATTTTCAATTATCAATTTCCAATTTTCAAACAATTTTCAATTACTTAATTTTAAAATTGAAAATTTAATCATTGTTTGAAAATTGAAAATTGTAAAATTATAAATTACCCCAGTATGTCTTTCTCCATCGGCATTGTCGGTTTGCCTAATGTCGGAAAATCCACTCTATTCAAAGCCCTGACTCGCAAACAGGTGGATGCTTCTAATTATCCTTTTTGTACTATCGATCCCAATGTCGGCGTGGTACCAGTGCCGGACGAAAGATTAGAACAACTCGGCAAGGTATCAAACTCTGCCAAAATCGTTCCTACCACCATTGAATTCGTGGACATCGCGGGATTAGTTAAAGGCGCTTCCAAGGGCGAGGGTTTGGGCAATAAGTTTCTAGCCAACATTCGCGAGACTGACGCCATCGTGCAAGTCGTAAGGCAATTCTCAGATGCCAATGTCATCCATGTCGAGGGTAAAGTAAATCCTGAATCAGATCGTGAAACTATAAATATGGAATTGATTCTGGCAGATCTTCAATCGGTTGACAAAAGAATTGATACCAACGCCAAAGAAGTCCGCGCGGGCAAAAAAGAAGCCAAGGAATTAGAGCCAATTCTTATTAAGCTAAAAACCGGATTAGACGCCGGTAAATTAGCCAATGAAATTATCAGTGATCCAGAGGAAATAGAATTAGTCAAAGAGTTACACTTGCTAACCATCAAGCCCATGATTTATGTACTTAATGTCGACGAGGATAAGATTTTCCAAGACACAGATTACTTGACCGTATCGGCGAAAATAGAAGCCGAGCTCTCTGAACTGCCAGAAGCTGAAGCCAAAGAATATCTCAAAGATTTATCACTTGATGCTTCCGGACTTGATCGATTAATCGTCAAAGCCTTCGAGGCTCTTAATTTGATCACTTACATCACCTCAGGAGAAATGGAAACCAAGGCTTGGACCATTAAGCGAGGCTGGAAAGCTCCGCAAGCCGCCGGAGTGATTCATACTGATTTCGAGAAAGGATTCATCCGAGCAGAAATTATCAATTGGAAAGATTTAGTCGATGCCGGAGGTGAAACCAAGGCCAAAGAAAAAGGATTGATCAGATTAGAAGGCAAGGATTATGTGATGCAAGACGGTGACGTAGCCCATTTCCGATTTGCTAATTAACTTAACCAAAATTAAATATGATGTTTTTTGAAGACGAAACTAAATTAAAAATAGTTCTCTATGTAATGCTTCTACTAAGTGTAGTAGCCCTTATCGGCCTATGGGAATTATTTGTCAAACCTGGAGCTATATTTCTTGTCCAAACTTTCGGCCCGGCCATCTCTCAAATTTGGCATACGGTTTTTAAATAGAATACCCCCGTTGTCATTCCGAGCGTAGCGGAGTCGAGGAATCCCTTTTGGATTAAATGAAAGCGATTCCTCCACTACGTCAGGATTACCTGACTTTGGTCGGAATGACAATACCTAAAAATCGGCTTAATGCCGATTTTTTCATTTTATTTCCGCGCTATTTAATCCCATCCTCCGCAGTATCTTGACTCTTTGCGAGCCAACGGCCAAATCCGGTTGGCCGTAATCATTTATAATAATTGGAATTATATCTATCTTCTCTAAATTTTTATTTCTGAAATAAACTTTGGCGATTGCCCCTTCCCTGGTTTCCTGCGACCACATTTGATCAAAAATTAAATTTCCCAATGAATAAATTATAAATTTATTTTTGTATTTTTCTGTGCTTTGCACCCAATGCGGATGATGGCCGATGACAAGATCAGCTCCCGCATCAATCACTCCACGATCAAAGGCGATCTGCTTGGCATTAGGCTTGGCTGTATATTCTGTCCCGGCGTGAACTAGCACAATAACCACATCTGCCTGCGACTTTAATTTAGCAATATCCGATTTAGCCACTTCCAAATTCATATTGGCCATACCCGCCTTATCTGCAGTGGCAATATACAAATCTTCCGGATAAGCATAAGACAAAAATCCGAATTTCACGCCATTAATTTCCTTGATATACGGCGCATGCGCTTCCGTGCTATTCTTCCCCGCTCCCACATAAGCGATGCCATTGTTATTTAAAATTTTAAACGTATCCAGCATCCCTTTTTGGCCTTGATTGCCGAAATGATTATTCGCGAGTGACAATAAATCAATTCCTGCCTCTTCTAATCCGGCCATGGCCTTGGGATCGGCATTGAAACTAAATGATCCGGTCTTCACGGTATGGCTTCCGCTAGAAATTGTAAACGGCGACTCCAGATTGGCCACCGCGAAATCCACGTTCTTAAATTCATTTCCAATTTTCTCAAACGGCCAAGAGAAATCTTTCTTCGCCACCATCTTCTGTCCCACCACCCGAGAAAGCATAGCATCACCGCCAAAAGCCATGACTGTTTCCTTGGACTCCTCCACAACCGGTGCGACTGCTTCAGCAGAAGCCGCCGAAACAACTTCTGTATTTGCGCTTTTGACTTGTCCTAGTTGATGACTTGGGGCCTTTACATTTTTTACCAACAAAAATAATGCTCCCACCGCTACCGTTAAGATTATAATTATAACGACTAGAAAAATTTCCATCTTATATCTTTTCATAAATAATTATATTGCGCCAAACTTTCTGATCTTCGCGCTTATAAATGAGATCACCCTCGTCGACTCTCTTGAATTTCATTTTTTCAATTTTATCGGCAATATTTATGCCATAAACTTCCGAACCTAAGTGCCATTCAGGCATAACTATCACTACTCGCCCGCCGGAGATGAGCGCTTTTTCGAATTGTCCAAATGATGCCAGATATAATGATTCCAAATCCCTGATCATCTTGATAATTTTCGGCTCACCCTCGTTGCCTTTCATGGGCGGTCCCAGATATGGCTCGGTAATAATCGCGTTAACTGATTTTGGTTTTATCTTTTCTAATAATTTTACGACATCGAGCTTGGAAACATCAAATCTACAATCATCTATCTTTTCTTTGTCGACCAACCAATTCAAATTATCTATAGTATCGGCCACCGCCCTCTCGGAAATATCACTGCCAACTAAATTTTTAAACCCCATGGCCATAGCTTCGGAGAGAATCGTACCCGAACCGCAAGACGGATCGAGAATTGTGTCCTCGAATTTCGCACCGGACAAATTAATCATCATCTTGGCGAGCTTGGGCGGAAGCATGCCGGAAATAGCATCGCTCTTGGGCCGGCCAAAATCACGCTGTGAATAATCTTTGAAATCTTGCACGGCGCAAGTGAGCGCCAAAAATTTAGGCGTGACGATAAAATCCTGGCATTTTTCTTTGGTAATAATCACGGAAGAAAGCGACTTTTCCTTACTCTCAACTAATCGGCTAGAAATTCCCTGTGCCCGCAACTCCTTCTTTATCTCCATACCAAATCTCCTGTCCTGCTGGGTGTTGTGCCAACTGAACCCGAAGTTGCTCCGACCACCCTCAGAAGCCCCTCTGGAGGCCAAAATTTGGTCCAAAACAGCTGATTTAGTCAGTTTATCACCAATGACTGCTCCTATCTTGATCGTGCCCCCCAGGCGATTCTGGACCTCCTGGCAGGCCATCTGTAACCCTTCTAAAACGGCAAAATCTGACCCAGATTGAACCAATTCCAAATCAGGCCGAATTGTCTTAATTTCAGCTAATGATAATTCTCTACTCTTTCCTAAGATGAAAATGTATTTCATAATTTAATTATAGCATAGTTATTTGACAACTTAGCATAAAAAATCGTAATATACAAAGTCGTAGTAATACAAATCGTACACAACAAAAGGAGCCACACAATATGAAAACACATTCACCAATTGTTGGCTCCCACATTCCTGAAGCCAACATTAAACTGAAAGAGGGAGTAACTAGAGTTAGGGATGATGTACATTTCAGATTGAAGTATAAAAAACCTGAGGAATCTGAAGAAGACGCCGGCTCACTTCAAGATGAATTCTTATTCTTCCAACTTGTAGTCGAGTCAGGAGAGAGGGGCGAAATATTGACAGTATTGGAACTTTTCCCCGGGCTTCCCACCCACATGCTCATGAGTATTGATCCAGAGATAGACTGGCAACTGCTCTTGAGTTGCCTCGCGACTATGGGCGATGAGTCACTGATGAGTTCTCGGCTGAACTCTATCGTGACCCAGCACGCTAGTGTGACATTCGAAAAATGGGATAATGATACTGATATTGAAGTTACCATCGAAGGTGTCATCATCGGCAATCAACTTCCGACATTTGAAGCGGAAACTTTCCTGATTTTCTAACTCCACCCGCCTCACCAGCCCACCGGATCCGTTCTGGTGGCGCTTTTATTTTTAAATTAAAAAATAAATAAAATCGGCTCCGCGCATCACATTCACAACGAACAGTGAATGCAATACGCAGAGCCAGAAGATCATTTCAGGGCGAACAATATGTCGAACCCCTTTGAAACCGGAACACCTCCACCCAAACCGATCTTGCCCTTGTAGAAATCAATGTAATGAACGGCAGGGTAACCTGGTCCCCCACAGTCAAGAAAATAGCAAGGAGCCGGCGGACTAGATACAATCAACCTACCCTCATATACCACTTTCCCTTCATGGAGCTCGAAGCAAAGAGTGGGTGCTGTTCCGAATGGACAAGAGCTAAGTCCATTTTCATTAGCCCAACGAGCTACTTGAGTTTCAAGGTCGGGGCATTTCTTACCGATCGTTAAGTCCATACCTTCGGTATTCACCACCACGAGAACCGTTACTCCCGGTTCCCAATACTTGGACGTATAAGACAGTACTTGCTCGCCCCATTCAGTAACTTCCACCCCCTCTTGCTTCAGGCTATATGACATGCCCGCATACCCCCCATACGGAAGAGGGGGTATATCCAACACACAAAAAAACTCATCCATGGATTCTATCCTTTCCATATTGTGAAAAACCGATTCATACATTTCAATACTTCCACTCTTCAAATTACAAACTTTTTATAATCTAAAGAGTACAAACATTTAAATACTCCATCTTATTGCTAAAGAACTATTATTCCAATACATTATATTATAATGAATCTACCTTTCTGTCAACCATTTGACACTTTCTAAGTTCCATGCTAATATAACCTCACAACTTAAACCTTTCCCATCCGCCCTAGGCGGAAACATCTCAGCAGTCCGCCCAAGGCGGATCTAGTCGAGAAAAGGCAAGAACTACCCAAGGTTTTGCCTTGGGATATTTTTTTAAGTCTACAAATTACAAATAAAATACCGAATATACAAATATCTGCAAAGAGCTTTTAAGTTAAACAAAAATCTCGGCAGTAAAAATTTGTATATTCGTAATAGATTCGTAATTTGTAGGAGATTAAAAACTAAAATTTGTATTATGAAAAACTACGAACTATTTTACATCGTCTCCAACCAGTACACTGAAGACGAAGCCAAGAAAATCCAAGAGAAGGTAGATGCCATCATCACAAAATTCGGAGCCGTCATTGGTTTCCAAGAATTTTTGGGCAAAAGAAAATTGGCCTACCCAATCAACAAAGTCGCTCACGGCTACTACATCGTAACCGAATTTGAATTAGAAGAAGGCGCCAACATGATCAAAATTGATAACGAACTCAGATTAGACAAAGAAATCTTGCGAGCTCAAATTATCCAGAAACACAAGATAACTGAGAAGGAAATCGCTAGACAAAAAAAACAAAGAAGTGAAGCTTCCAGACTTGAAGGAACTGAAGGCGAAGAAAGGCCAAGACATGCTCACACCCATGTCCATGCCAAACCGGCTCCAGTCGAGAGAGTCGAGAAAGTGGAGAAAAAAGAAAAAGAAAAAGTGGGCATTGAGAAACTTGATGAAAAAATTGATGAAATGCTCTTAGACGATACGATACTTTAAATTATAAATACTTAATTCATAACTTTAACTTTTATGAATCTCAACAAAGCCATTCTCATCGGCAATCTCACAGCCAATCCTGAAGTCCGCAAAACAGCCAATGGACAAAGCGTCGCCTCATTTACCATCGCGACCAACAGAGTTTGGAAGGATCAGCAAGGACAGAAACAAGAACAAGCTGAATTCCACAGCATCGTCGCCTGGGGCAAATTAGCCGACATCGTCGGACAATATCTCGCCAAAGGACGAATCGCCATGGTTGAAGGAAGAATTCAAACTAGAAACTGGACTGACCAAGCCGGAGTCAAACATTGGAAAACAGAAATCGTCGCTGAAAATGTCCAGCTAGGACCTCGAGGCACGGGACCAAGCAATGGTGGAGCTCCATCACAGGAATATGACCAGCAACCGACTTACGAATCAACAGAAGTCTCCAGCGGTCCTCGCAACCAATCCCCGATTGAGGAAGAAATAAAAGTAGAAGATATACCATTTTAAAAAATATGAACAATTATAAAAAACAAACCAACACAGCACTCCAGAAAGAAAAATATTGCTACTTCTGCGTCAACAATGTTGATTACATTGATTACAAGAACAACAATATCTTGAGACGTTTCATTTCTTCTTATTCCAAAATCGTACCCAGGAAAAGAAGCAATGTCTGCGCCAAGCATCAAAGAAAGTTAGCCGAGGCGATTAAGAGAGCTCGAATAATGGCCGTGCTTCCTTTTGTTACAAAATAAACTGCAAGTTTATAAAGTTATAAAGTTGAAAGTTCATAAAGTAAATACTGCATGACTTTATAACTTTACAAACTTTATAACTTTTAACTAATACCTATGATTTCAACACTTAATGATATCAAAAAAGGCTTAAGTGTGCTCGTTGATGGTGAACCATATATCGTGGTCGAAGCCAATTTCGTCCGCATGCAACAGCGCAAACCGGTCATGCAGACCAAGCTCAAGAATTTGATCAACGGCAAGGTGGCAGAAATTAATTACCACCCCGGAGACAAAGTCGAGGAAGCTAATCTGCAAAGAAAAAAGGTTGATTATTTATATAATGACGGTGACAACTATTACTTCATGAGCCAAGACGATTTCGAGCAATTCTCGATTGAGAAAGATACCATCATCAATCAAGTCGGATTTATGAAAGACGGCGACAAAGTTGATGCCTTGTATTTCAACAACAATCCCGTCTCCATTTCCCTTCCGCCAAAAGTGGAATTGAAAATTGTTTCTGCTCCTGACGGCGTCAAAGGCAACAGCGCTCAAGGCCGAGTGACCAAAACCGCCGAGCTCGAGACTGGTATGAATATCCAAGTCCCGCTTTTCGTCAAAGAAGGCGATACTATCCGGATAAACACGGATACGGGTGAATATGTAGAAAGAGTGAATTAAAAATTTATAGTAATACAAAAACAGGGATTAATTTCCCTGTTTTTTTGTGCGTCATCCCGGGCTTGACCCGGGATCCAGACCCGAATTTTTGAACCTGGTTCCCGGATATCCGCCCGGGGCGGATTCCGGGATGACGAGTGATAGAAAATTTATTCTTCTGGCTCTGGTTCCGGTTCAGAATCAACCGCCTCTCCCCCTCTAGCCACTCTCTCTTTCTCTTTGTCATCATCTTTGCCTTTCTTAATTTCTTCCCAAACTTTTTTCTTAATGGTATCAATTAATTTTGGATTCATGCGCAGATAAGCCTTGACTGTTTCCCGACCGGTACCTAATTTTTCATCACCATATGTATATGTATTGCCTGATTTCTTAATCACTCCTCGTTCTGTTCCAATATCCAACAAATCGCCAGCAATAGAAATTCCTTCATTATACATGATATCGAATTCACAAGTCTGAAATGGCGCAGCCACCTTATTCTTCACAATCTTAACTTTGACCCGATTACCGATATTCTTCTCGCCTTGCTTGATTTGCGCGCTTCGTCTGACTTCAATTCTCACAGATGAATAAAACTTCAAGGCCATACCACCAGTAGTCGTCTCCGGATTACCGAAGACCATTCCAATCTTCATCCTGAGCTGATTAATAAAAATCAAAACTGTTCTGCTCTTGGAAATACAAGAGGTCAGCTTCCGAAGTGCTTGACTCATCAGCCTGGCTTGAAGTCCCATATGAGAATCTCCCATATCACCTTCAATTTCCGCCCTTGGCACCAAAGCAGCGACTGAGTCCACCACAATCACATCAATCGCATTCGATCGAACCAAGGTTTCTACGATCTCCAGAGCTTGCTCGCCTGTATCCGGCTGAGAAATAAATAAATCGTTTACATTAACTCCGATTTTTCTGGCATAATCAGGATCCAAAGCATGCTCGGCATCCACAAAAGCGGCCACACCGCCCATTTTCTGCACTTCGGCCACAATATGCTGAGCCAAAGTCGTCTTTCCGGAAGCTTCTGGGCCAAATATCTCAATTATTCTACCTCTTGGCACACCGCCAACGCCAAGTGCTACATCCAAAGACAAACATCCAGTGGGAACCGCATCCACCTCCATGGCCTTGGCCTCTCCGAATTTCATGATAGATCCGTCACCGAATCTTTCCTTAATTTGATTTATGGCTGTATTTACGGCTTCTTTCTTAACCCCAGCCTCACTTTCCTCGCTACTCTTTTTTGACATAATGTTTTAGTTATAAAGTTAAAAGTTATAAAGTTTATAAAAAAAATAATAATAAACAACTTAGCTCTAAATTGAGATAAATATTTATATTATATTAGAAAAATTTTGGACAATAATTACTGCCCCCAACTTTATAAACTTGATAACTTTATGAACTTTATGAACTACCCTTAGCTTAGCAGAATAATTTCAATTTATCAATTGTTTTTTCCATCGTCCATGAGTAAAATCCTAAGTTCTACTTCCCGCGCCTGGCTATACTTCTTTTTTGCGCTAATTTTTATCAAATTAAGACCTTTCTGGAGATCCAGAGGCGTCTCAAAATAGCCATTATTATCCACAAAAATAGCTTTATTATTGATAATTATTTCCGCTTCTTTCTGTGAGACTCCCACCACTCTCATTTGACTGCCATAAGTTTTTACGCCGTCTTGAGGCTCCAAAATCTTCAGGGGCGGTGGGGTGAAAATCTGCCCAACCTTATAAGCCAAGAAAGTTAAAACTGCAATAACTAGGAGAAGTATCAAAGCCTTACGGATAAAGGCAGGCCAAGCTCGAAAGTAGCTTCTCTTGATTACTCCGTTCTTCCTATCTATTTCTGCCTGCAATATCTGGACGGCCTTCCAACATTTCCTAAAATTAAACTTCAAGTATTTGCAATACACTTTCAAATATTTTTTGATTTCTTTTTTGCCTGGCAAACCCAAAAGATTATCATGTTCCAATGATTCCAAATATTTGAAAGCAATGCCAAGATCTTTGGATGCTTGATCCAAAGAAACATTTTTTTTAATTCTAGCGGAAATTAATATTTCTCCCAGCTTTTCGGGCTGATATTCTTTGTATGATCGAGTCATTTATTTTAGAATTTTAATTTAAGGGATTCCTCCACTCTCCGCCCAGGGCGGATCGGTCGGAATGACAACGGGTTTATGTCCACTCATCTTCACCAAATAATTTTTTCTTCTTAGGGACTTCTTCTTGCTGTTCATCTTCTACTTCTTCTGTAATCTCATCTTCTATAATTTCCACTTCGGCAACAGACTCTTCTTCTTCATCAACCGGTTCCATTTCATCTACCAAAGATAATTCTTCTGGATTATTTTCTAATTCAGCTTCGGCAAACCCCTCCCCGGCCTCTCCTTGGAAAGGGGCGGAGCCCTGAACAAATTCCTTATCATTGATCAACGGATTTTCTTCGTCTTCTTCCGGCTTAACTTCTTCGAAATTATTATTGAAAGCCGTAAAGCTCGGATCTTCGTCTTCTTCTATCGGCCGTAGCTCTCCAGCCAAATCATGTTCTCGTGAAGCAAACTCAACGGCGCCTACTCCACCCAACTTATCCAAGAAAACTTCACGCGGTTTAGCGCCGTCGGAAGCTCCGATTATTCCTCTTTCTTCCAATAGATCAAGAATCCTCGCCGCCCGAGCATAACCAAGCTTTAATCTTCTCTGTAAAAGCGAAGCCGAAGCCTTGCCTGACTGCCTGATTATTTCCATAACCTCATTCATCAGTGGATCGTCATCATCGCTAAATCCCGCGTTGCCACCACCCGAAGAAAGACCCGACCCACTGCCATTGAATTCAATCTCATAATCAGCCTCTCCGAATGACTTAATAAATCTAGTGACATCAGTAATTTCTTTGTCTGACAAAAATACGCCTTGCAAACGTCTTGGCTTGCTCACTTCAGGACTCAAGTAAAGCATATCACCTCGACCAACCAATTTCTCCGCGCCACTGCCATCGAGAACCGTACGCGAATCTATGGATGACGCCACAGCAAAAGCAATACGAGCAGGGATGTTCGCTTTGATAAGTCCGGTAATAACTTCCGTAGATGGTCGCTGAGTGGCCAGAATCAAATGAATGCCCACGGCACGAGCCATTTGCGCCAATCTCACAATCCCGGCTTCCATATCATTTTGCGCCAAAGACATTAATTCTGCCAACTCATCAACAATAAAAACAATGTAAGGCATTTTCTCTTCGTGAACGGCATTATAACCAGCGATATTTCTGTGTCCAGTTTTGGCCAAAAGCTCAAAACGTTTTTCCATTTCCACAATACACCATTTCATGGCGCCAATGGTTTTCTTCACATCAGTTATAACCGGAGTGAGTAAATATGGAATACCATTATAATGCGGTAGCTCCACTCTCTTTGGATCAACCAAAATAAATTTAAGTTCGTCCGGACTATTTTGATAAAGCAAGCTCACAATAATAGAATTGACGCAGACAGATTTTCCAGAACCGGTGGCACCTGCGATAAGAATATGAGGCATTTTGTCTAACTGAATGAAAACCGGCTTACCGCTAACATCCTTGCCTAGAGCAATGCATAAATTATTCGGCCTATTTTTGAATTCCGGACTCATAAGCATTTCTCCCATGGTCACTCTGGCGGCTATTTGATTGGGAATTTCTATGCCAACCAATGACTTGCCAGGAATAGGCGCTTCGATACGAAGCGGATGCGCAGCCAAAGCCAAGGCCAAATCAGGATTTAAATTAACTAATTTGGATAGTTTAACTCCATCAGCCGGACGCAGAGTATATTGAGTAACCGTAGGACCCACGTTAACCAAACCCATTTCAACCGGAATACTGAAATTCTGCAAAGTCTTTCTAATTATCTCTTGATTGTTTTTGATATCACCGCTAGTGGCCTTGCCAGATTTAGAATTCAAAAGTCCAATCGGCAAATCAATTTTCCGGCCAAACTTTTTGGGTTTAACAATTTCTTCTTTTTCTTCTTGCGTTTCGCCATCATTAATACTACGTTTGACAAATTGAGGTATTTCTTTTTGATCAGAAGATTCTTCTTCAGAATTAATTTCCGACTCCCCATTGCCACCATCTTCTTCCTCAAATTCATCGCCCCTGCTTAACATTTCCAATTCTCTTTCTTTACTTCTCGCCTTGGCCTCCTCGCGTGCCTTACGCCAAAAAGCGATCACAAATTTAAGCGCCTTAATCGGCCACATAAAACCATAAACCGAAGTCTCAAAAGCCAAAAGCAAGCCAATTAAAAATACTGCCAGACTTACAATCAATGCCCCCCAAAAATTCATGTATTTCAATAATGGCCAAGATAGAATTACTCCAACATATCCTCCGCCCAAACCCTCTCTGGCACTAGAGAGCGATTCCCACAAATCAAATCGGAGATGCCACAGAGCCGTGATACCCAAAACCATCAAAATAATACCGATATAATTGACTAATTTGGTTTGATATTTATCCGACCTGAGAAGCACATACCCCCAAAGAGCCAGCATTATCGGAAAAACCCACCTTACTCCGCCAAACATTAGGGAAAGTATATAAATCAAAAATGAGAAAAAACTTCCTGATTGTCCAAACAGAGCCAAGACGCTTAAGGCCGCCAACACAAAAAGAATAATAATAAAAATACCCTTTTTGGTGTCAGAGCTAAGCTCCATACGGAAACCGCCTCCTCTGGGCATATCTCCTTCATCACTATAATTAGAATAATTTCTCCTTCTTTTGGAGCCGAATAATCCTCTAAATCCGGATTTTCTTCTTTTGTATGACATGATTACTTTGGTCTATTTAATATATCATTATAACTTATTTTCTAACTTCCTACTAATTATTAAAACTCTCCGTAGATGAAGTTGGAGAATCCGAAATAACTGGAACTTCTGGAGTACTAGTAACAGCTTCAGAAATGGGCGGGGTGCTTGTGGCTAAATCTATCGGCGGAGTAGAGCTAGCAATCGGCTCAGTTGTGCTGGCGGTATTGTCATCTGAGGATGTAGGAGTAGAATCAGAACCATCACCTAAATCAATTATTGGATTGCCACTCGAGGGCAAATCGGATATGCCATTATCCACGCCCATAGCCATCCAATCAAACTGCAAATCCTGTATCGCCGGCTCAAGTAAGGCAATGGTAAATCCCGTGCTTGTTCTATTAATAACTGCATAATCTAATTTGATTAAATTATTGAGCGTGGCTACCACCTTAGGCGCAATAGAATATGGCTTAGTAAATAAGACCTCCGTGCTAGTTGCACCAGAGAGAACTATGGCCGTTCCGGCCGTGTCCTTATCGACATTAATATGATCTTGGAAATTTACTTCCTTGGCAAAGGTGACTTGGGATTTAAATCCCGCCTCACCGATAACCGTAATGGTGCCATAGAAATCAGCTGATTGGGTTACCCGCAGATTATCAATGACTGGATTGGAATCGGAAACTACTAAAGTGGTATTGCTTGGAATTGAATTAATATTAGAATTTACTAAATCAGTCAAATTATTAATTTGAGTTTGTTGCTGTTGAATACCACCAACCAAAAAAGGAATCATGTTGGTCATAGCGAGGGACTTATAGCCAGTTTCATCGGTGGTAACCAGTGATGGAATAATTTGTTCTACTTGCTGAGCACTAAAGCCGAAGTTTTCATAGTTATTTGTATCCTTATTCCAATTAAAGGAAATAGGATTTAATTGTAAGACTGAGTCTAGAGGATTAACTAGAGTTGTTATGTTCTTCTTGAGCCGTTCGTCGGAAGAACAAGTAAGTACTCCAGAACTATTAAAAGAACAAGAGGCACCAGTAGTACCATTCCTAAATCTGGCGACGGTGGAGACATTACTAACCACATCCAAAGTATAGGCTGGGGTGGAAGTGCCAATACCGACCTTAACAGCATTAGCACCAGTACCACCCAAGACCAAAGTACTGGAAGCACCGACTTTAGCCATATAGCCGATAGCAGTGGCGTTATAGAGAGCAACAGTTGTAGGATCAGTATTATTATCTCGAGAAGCACCAAAACCAATGAAGGTGCTACTGGCATCATATCTAGAATTAAACTTTTGATCTGGATAAGTAATTAGATCCCAACTACCGTCTTTATTCCCCCCGGGAGCTCCAGCATTAATACCAATAGCCGTCATATCACCACTACCCTTATAATCAAAAAGGGTATTATCGCCTTCAGCCACGCTATTACTACCACTAACATTGGCATAAAGAGCACCCGTACCATTAGCCGTGTTTTGCCAACCCATAGTATTATTACGGAGAGCATTTCGACCCATGGCCGTGTTAAGACTGCCAGTCGTGACAGAAGAAAGAGCAAAAGCGCCAATGGCAGTATTTGCAAAATAAGTATTTGTCTCCGGATTGCCTTGACCATCATATACCACACTACCAGCTAAAGCATAATGCCCAACGGCGGTATTTTGAAAGCCTGTTGTGTAAGTTCCTAATGTATAGGCGTCTCCCGCCCCACCAAAGGAATAATTTTGAAGAGTTGTTGAGCCATAAGCAAGATTAATACCGTTTAACATATAGGCACTACCAGAATTTATTTGGATACTGCCAGCGACATCTAATTTTTGAAACGGACTAGCGGTTCCGATACCAACATTGCCAGTAGAACTGACAAAAATACCTTCATCTCCACCATCACCTGATAAATAATTTGAACCAAGAATGATATTTGCCACTGATCCTGACATGGTTAAATTGCCAGTGAGTGAACCACCAGTCAAGGGCAAATAGAGGGAAGCCGTGATCGTATCTGGCACATCAGCATCAGTAATAGATGACCAAGTCGGAGCAACTGCCCCAGTTGACTTCAAGAATCCAGCTGAACCAGCCTTCCTAACCCAATCCGTACCACTATAATACATAATATCGCCAGTAGCATCAGAGCCCAAAGCAATATCCGTGCCATCAACTGAGTTATCGGCGATAGTCATTGCTCCATCATTGGCAATGGCAACATCGCCAGATGCCGTAATCCATTTGGCTACGCCAGCAGAAGACCATTGCAGTAATTGAGTTGTTGCCCCAGCGGTAGGAATGTGAGAATAACCACTGCCTGTAGCATGGATGAGAGAATTGCCGGAGATGGCTAATCCAGTACCGGTTAAGTCAGTAAAATATTCTCCACCAACTCCTAAGGTAGTAGCATAAAAAGAAGTAGAGGTAGCATTACCACTTATAATTAAATTGCCAGTAGTAGTAGCATTGCCATTGACTTGCAAAGCAGTAGAAGAAACCGTTCCAGCCACATCCAAAGTAACTGATGGCGAAGTCATGCCAATACCCACCTTAATCGCATTA
>CAIPBY010000062.1 GCA_903863425.1 Candidatus Buchananbacteria bacterium
CAACAAAAAATTCTTGGATAATTCCGCTTCAGCGATAGAACCAAAATTGGCAATAAAAACAGTTTCCATATTTTAAATTATATTTTTAACATAGGAATTATTTCATAAGCCGGTTCTTCATATGGATGTGACTTCTTTATAGCATCAATTACTTGCGCGATAATTTCTTTGGAACAAATGACTTCGATTTTTTCTTCAGCTACTTCCTCAATTTTTCCAATCTCTCCCAAAAATGGCTTAGCGCCATCAAGCGGAATAAATCTTCCAGTGCCCTTAGATGTAAAGCTGCAAAAAGAATAATTTCCTATTTTGCCTGCACCAACATCTCCCATGGCTTCGCGGACGATAGCCGAATGAGTTTCTGGAACATAAGTAATAATTTTTACAAAATTTGATTCCATATTTTTATTCTTTAAATAGTTTAATCGTTTTAATTACTTCATCTTGTATTCCACCAATACAGTCATAATTCTTCACTTCCTCTTCATTGACCCAAGCGAAATATGTAAACGCGCCTTCTTCCAATTTTACTTCTCCGCTCTTGTACTTCATCGCCAATTTTACCATGACAACTGGAGTTTCATCTGGACGTATAAAAGCATTACTATTGATAAAAATCGGGACCCCATAAATTTCAATTCCAGCCTCTTCACGAACTTCACGCTCTAATAATTTTTCTACCGTACCCTCGAAATCTAAAACCTCGCCATTTACTCTGCCGGGATTATTGATATCCAAATCACTCCAATCCAGCTTTCCGCCCGGCACGCAGTATTTGCCAGGATGGACCTTTTCATTCTCTGATCGTTTCAGAATCAAACACCTTCCATCGCTTTCGCGATAAATGACGACGTTAGCCACAAAATAAAAAAGTTGATTGATTTTGGCGTTATCAATACTTATTTTCTTCGCTGGCATAAATATTTTTATTTAAAATACTTTAAACTCACCTTCCCTCAAAGTAACTATCGGCAAATCCTCTTTGTAATTTTTTAATTCTTCATAAGCTTTCTCCCAATCAATGTTTGGTGAATTATAATCTGATTGATAGTGGACCAAAACTTTAATCGGTAAAATTCCCAATCCTTCATTTAATTTAAGGTTGTCTAAATCATAAAAATACTTAGACATGGCATCAGCGCCAGCCGAAGAGCCGGCCAATGTTTTTCCATCCAATTCCTTTTGCCAATCTTGATTCTTTTTCAATAAATCAATCAAATCACTTTCATTATCTCCCCCGCGGAGATAAATAGCATCTGCCCATTTAACTTGCTCAGAAAATTTATTTTTGTCAGCCAATTCTAAAATAAATTTTTTATCGCCCAAATGCTCGGCATAAAATATCTTCGCATCATCAAATACTTTCTTCCAGATTTCTCTAGGCCTTGCAAAAAGACACTCCAAAATTTTTACCGGCTCATCAAAACCCCTTACTAACTCCTGGCAGAAATCAGCCCCACCATCAAGAGCGGCTTTCATATTCCCTCCGACTAAGATATATTTTGTGGACATAGTACTCTTTTACTTCCCATGGCAATTCTTAAACTTTTTCCCACTCCCGTCCTCCAGAGGCGGACTCCGCTTAGTTAATTAGTTATAATTAATTATTTGCCGTGGCAATTTTTATACTTAATCGGTTTTCCATCTGGAGTAGTCGCTCCGCATGGACAGGGATCATTACGACCGACTTTTTGTCCGTCGTAGTGGGATGAGTCTTTAATAATCTTATCAGCTTTGCGCGCTTCCAGTCCTTCATCACCGGCCATCGGAGATTTCATGCTTGACTCCTTGCTTGGCGCCGAGAATTGAAGGTTACGCTGGGCCATTTCGTCTTGAGGCATTTCTTGCGGTGTCACCATGCCGATTTTGTAAATACTAAAGGCAATTTGTTGATCGATGGTGGACAGCAATTCCTTAAACATATTAAATGATTCCCTTTTGTATTCAACAAGCGGATCTCTTTGACCGTAACCGCGAAGCCCGATACCCGTCCTCATATATTGCATGGAATCCAAATGCTCAATCCACAAAGTATCAATGACACGAAGAAGCATCCCCTGCTCCACTTGTCGCATCAAAGCCACTTCCGGCCGTTGATTAGGCAACATATTTATACTTTCCTCAAGCTCATTGTATTTAATTACCGCCTGCTTAGTGAGATAGCCAATAAGCGCATCTTGACCGGCATCGTTCTGACCATTATCATTTTCACACCTAACTTCTTCCAAGCTTTTTCTGGCCTCTTTTGGTAATGGAAAAATCATTCCCATTGTATTATATAATTCATCCATGTTCCAAGCGCTCTCTTCAGGATCTTGGGTATTAGCCATTACCGCATTCTCAACTTCTTTCTCTATTGCCACAAGTACCGCTTCCTTGGTATCTCCACCATCAAGAATTAATCTCCTTTTCTTATAAATCGTTTCTCTGTGCTTATTCATAACATCGTCATACTCCACTAAATGTTTTCTGATATCAAAATTATTAGTTTCCACTTTTTTCTGAGCAGATTCTATAGACTTTGAGATCATTTTATTTTCAATCGGCATATCATCCGGCATACCCAGAGTGGTCATAATAGATTTCATCCGATCAGAACCAAAAATTCTCATCAGATCATCATCCATAGAGATATAAAATTGCGTATCTCCAGGATCGCCTTGTCTTCCGGCACGACCGCGGAGCTGATTATCAATACGCCTGGACTCATGACGCTCTGTACCGATAACACATAAACCTCCAGCCTCAACTACCTTTTTAAATTCTTCGCCGTCATATGGATATCCGCCCAAGATAATATCCACGCCTCGACCGGCCATATTGGTCGCTACCGTAACCGCGCCTAATTTTCCGGCTTGAGCGATGATGTGCGCTTCTTTCTCATGATGTTTGGCATTAAGAATCTGGCAATCCACTCCTTCACGAGCAAGCAACTCTGCGAGCAATTCATTTTTCTCAATTGAAACCGTACCCACGAGTATGGGTTGGCCCTTCTCGTGCCTTTCTTTTATCTCCCTTACCAAGGCCTGATATTTCCCGCTTTCATTTTTATATATTCTGTCATTAAGATCACGCCTTATCATGGGCTTATTGGTCGGAATAATAACCACCTCCAATTTATAAATTTTGGAAAATTCTTCCGCTTCGGTTGCAGCCGTTCCAGTCATGCCGGATAATTTCTCATACAAACGAAAATAATTTTGAAACGAAACTGTCGCCAAAGTCTTACTTTCCCTCTGCACTTTCACACCCTCTTTGGCTTCAATCGCCTGGTGCAAACCCTCACTATACCGCCTGCCAAACATCATCCTTCCCGTAAACTCATCAATAATAATTATCTCTCCATCTTGAACCACGTAATCTTTGTCTTTTTTGAATAATGCTTGCGCTTTCAAAGACTGCTCTATGTGATGAACTTCACCAATTCCTCGCTCCGTATAAATATTTCCCACGCCAATTAATTTTTCTACCTTGGCAATTCCTTCTTCGGTGAGAGTCGCCGCTCGCAATTTCTCATCAATTTTGTAATCCTCTTCCGGCACTAATTTTCTTACCAATTGAGAAAACTGATAATATTTATCAGTCGATTCCATATCAGGAGCGGAAATAATTAAAGGAGTTCTCGCCTCATCAATCAAAATTGAATCAACTTCATCAACGATAGAGAAAAACAAATCTCGCTGGACCATTTCCTCTCTGGACTGAACCATGTTGTCGCGCAAATAGTCAAAACCGAATTCATTGTTGGTACCGTAGAGAATGTCGCAGTTGTATGCTTCTTTACGCGCGCAAGGAATAAGATTTTGTACATCAAGCATCTCATCGCCTTCTTGCTTAACTTTTGTGCCATCAAACTTGAAGGCGCTTTCATGCTGAATGCAACCCACACTCATGCCCAGAAAATCATAAATCCGTCCCATCCAATCCGCATGAATTCTAGATAAGTAATCATTGACTGTCACCAAATGCGCTCCCTTGCCAGCTAAAGCATTAAGATACATAGGCGAAGTTGCAGTCAGAGTTTTTCCTTCACCAGTTCTCATTTCCGCAATCTGTCCTCGATGAAGTACGATACCGCCGACAAGCTGAACATCAAAATGTCTTTGATTGAGAACTCTCTTTGACGCTTCCCGTACCGTAGCAAATGCTTCCGGCAAAATTTCATCCAAAGTCTTGCCCTCCGCGAGCATTTTCTTGAGCTTTGGAGTTTGCGCTCTTAATTCTTCATCTGACAACTTAACCATCTGCGGTTCAAAAGTATTAATCTCATCAATTATGGGTTGCATGGACTTAACCACTTTTTCATTTTGATCACCAAAAATTTTGCTAATTATAGACATATGTTATTGTGTAATTAATTCAAATAATTGAGTATATTCTACCAGAGAATGGCATTAATTTCAAACTTAGATAAAAAAATAAGGGGTAACCACGAAATGGTCCCCCGAAAGACAAATTGACGACCTCAATGTCAATCTAGCTACTTACTTGCACGACGCCTAGTTTTGACCGGAGCCACAACAACAAACCCCTCTGGACTAAACGTCCTCGGCCTACCATGGTATGACCCATGATTTACGAAGACTAAGAGGAATGGGGCAGTTACCCCTGTCTTCTCAGTGATATACTCAATAACATGAAGGGCTCCTCTACCGTCTTTAACGGTGACCCCAGGAGCCATTCCATGTTCGTTAATATATTCCTGCCGAACTCTGGCCGACTCATTCATGGCCCTACTGGCTGGAGGCTTTCCCTCTTCCCGAATTTCCACCACAATTGCGGTCGCCGCCGCAATCGAACCTGTGGACTTCGAACGAGATTGTAACCGCCTCCGTCCAGTGCCAACAACATTCGTGATATTACTACCCCTTTTCAACGTAGCCGATCCCATACAGTTCCCTTACTCCCTTCTCGAAAGTACCAATCTCAACAGACAACAAGAAAACACAACCCCCATACTATACCACAATATTTTAATTCTTGCAAGTACCAAAAACCCATCTCGACATTACGCCGAAATGGGTCTTAATTTAGCTATTTATTTTTATTCTTGTTTTTTCTCTTTATACTTTGTTAATTCTTGTTTCATCTTATCCCTTACCTCATTGATTGATTTCTCGATATTATCTGTTTCAGCTTCAGCCCGCAAAACAGTCTTAGGAACTACCAAATTAACTTCAGCCCGGAAAATATCCCCGCTTCGGTGATGGAATGAAGTCAACCCGATTTCTACATTAGCCTCAATAATATTATCATAATATTTATCCAATCCCCCGATTTTTTCATTAATCATCTCGTGAGCGGCCGGAGTAAGCTTGGCATTGGTTGCCTTGATGTTGATCTTCATGTTTTTTTATTTATTATTTAAAACCCAACATATTCTATTTCCTCGCTTAATTGAATCCCATATGTATCTCTAACCTGCTGTTTGATAATACTAATTAGCATTATCACGTTTTCTGCCGTGGCATTTCCGCTATTAATAATTATTCCCGCATGATTATCGGAAACCTTAGCACCACCAATAACCTTGCCTTTAAGTCCACATCTATCTATAAGCCAAGCAACGGGAATCTTGCGATACTCCACATATTGATCAGGGAAATCAGGATATTTTTCTTTAAATAGCTTAGCATCTTCGGCGGTTACTTCAATATTTTTAAAAACACACCCAGCCGAGAAACCAACAAATTTTGGGGCTCTTTCTTTTATAATTTTTTTTGCCTTATCTCTCGCCTCCTCGGCATCTGCTTTACTTAATCCAATAATTGCGGACAAAATAACATCTTTATTGTCCGCCTGCTTGAAGATACTTTCCCTATAACCGAATTGACAATCCTTCGCAGAAAGAGTTTTTACCTTGCCATTTCTAAATACTTTCACTTGAACAATATTTTTGCTCATATCACTGCCGTATGCTCCGGCGTTTCCCCTTATAGCCCCTCCTATTGTTCCGGGAATTCCTGAGGCCCACTCCAAACCGGAAAATCCTCCAGCCAATGACTCGCCAAGTGCTTTGGCCAGCATCACGCCCGCCTCACATTCTATTTTATCCCCCTTTATACTTAAATGACCGCCTTGTATCTTTATTATTAAACCATCAAATCCATTATCACTGACCAATACATTACTACCCCCTCCCATGATAATATATGTAATTTTATTCTTCTGCGCCCACGACAAAACCTCTTGCAAACTATCCGAAGACTGAGTCAAGACAAAATATCTAGCCGGCCCTCCAATGCGGAATGTAGTATGTGAAGCGAGGGGCTCATTCTCTCTGAATTTATTGCCCAATAAGCTTTTTATTTTATTAATATTTACGTCCATTATTTTTTCCGTTTATCAATTAATTTAATCCCTTGCCTTTTCTTGTTTTTAACATAATATCCGGATTGCTCCATAATCTGCCTTTGCTTGGCAAAACCAGTGCCCTTGATCTTTTTTTTTCTTTTGATTCTATCTTTTTCCAGATCACTTTGCAATTTGTCCAAATTATTTGACATATTTTCATTATTATTAAATAATAAACAAAGGAGGAAACGCCATGGCATGTAAATTCTGCAATTCTGATTCAGCAATACATGATAAAGGGTGTCCCATGCGAATCAGGGACGCTGCGAAAAGGAAAGAAGCTGAAATGGCCTTCGACACTGGTTTTCGTTATTTCAAAGAAGGTTTCGGATTTTTAGTTGGAAGTGGAGAACATCAACAACACCTCTCTGCAACATACAAACTAGGAATACGAAAAGGTGAGGAAACTTCTTCATCTAGACCTTAACCATATAAGGTCGTCCAAGGCCATTACCACCACGCAACACGGTAGTGGCCTCATTTTTTTGTCAAATTTTTGGCCACATCATAGATGTTGCCAGCTCCCATAATAAGTACTACGTCAAAATTACTCATTTTGGTTCTAATTAACTTCTCGGTTTCACGTAAAGAGCCTCCGTAAACAACATTAGCGCCTAAATTCTTGGCTTCTTCGGCTAGCACCACGGAATTCACATCAAAGTCTTCCGGCTTCTCCCGTCCCTCCACATAGTAGATATCAGAAATTATCGCTTCATCAGCCGAAGAAAAACTAGCCACAAACTCATTGAACAAACTTTTTGTTCGTGCGAATTGATGCGGTTGAAACACAATCAAAACCTTCTGTGACGGGAAAAATTCTTTGGTCGCTTCAATATTTTTGGCTATGGCATCTGGCGTATGGGCATAATCAGTAATAATTAATGTCTTGCCAATCTTGCCCAGCTTCTCAAATCTCCTCCAAGCGCCGTTAAACCCAGCCAATGATTTCTTAATTACTTCCCACCTAATACTGAATTGCCGAGCGCCAGCTATGGCTGACAGTGCATCATAAACGTTAAATTTACCTGGAATATTAATATAGAAATTCTCCCTGAAGTCTCCATATTCGAAGACATCGAAATACTGCCGGCCGTTACTTACGTGAACGCATTTAGCCATAAAATCCGATTGATTCTCTAGGCCATAAGTCACTATCCGCGCCCGACATTTGGCGCAAGCAGACGAAGAATTCGAATCATCATTATTAATAATTAATATTCCATCCTTAGGTACTTTCTCCAGATATTTCCGAAAAGCCTTCTTAATTTCTCTACCATTTTTATAGTAATCCAAATGGTCTTCGCCGATATAAGTATTTATAGCCATTTTGGGATTGTAATTATCAAAAGCCCTTCTATATTCATCGCTTTCAAAAATAAAATATTTACCTTCCCCAACTCGTGAATTACCACCCAAATAATCCGCCTTGCTTCCCAGAATAACTGTGGGATCAAGCTCAGCGTCGACAAAAATTTTTCCTAGCATGGCAGTGGTGGTGGTCTTGCCATTAGTGCCGGAAACTCCAATGCCAAATTTATCCTGCATTAATAATCCCAAAAGCTCCGGATAGGTAATAATTTTTATTTTTAATTTTTCCGCTTCCCTTCTCTCGCAATTATCATCTGGCACGGCCACGCTATAAACCACCAAGTCAGCATCTTCGGCTACATTCTTCCCGCTATGGCCTATCTTAATGTCTATGCCCTCTTTGGCTAGTTGCTCGGTTATTTCGCTTTCCGTAGCATCACTGCCAGAAACAGTCTTGCCCTGAGAATTCAAAACACGCGCCACAGCTGAAATTCCTATTCCGCCGATGCCGATAAAATGTATTTTTTTTATTTCTGACAAATCCATTTTTTCATTATTTATTTTTAGCTATCTCTCGCAGTAATGTCGCCACTCTCTTGGCGCCGTCTTTAGCCATAATCTGTGATATATTCTGTGATAATAATTCTTTTTGATTCTTACGATTAGAAAATAAATCCTGAACTACACCTACAAACATCGACGGCGTCATGCTCTCCTGAGAAAGCACCAAAGCCGCATGGTGTCTCTGATAATAATGCGCATTATATTCCTGATGGCTATGAGGCATAGGGATAAGAATGCTAGCTTTGCCCATAACCGACAATTCTGACAGCGTAGAAATACCGCACCTCGACACCACCACATCGGCCACACACAACGCCTCAATTAATTCCGAAGTCAAGAATTCGAATTGATGATAATTTTCTGATTGCACTTCTATTTTTTTGCCATGACCGGTCGTGTGTATTATCTGGCAGAATTTTATCAAGTCAGGAATGGCTTTTTCTACAACCTCATTGATTCCCTTAGCCCCAGTGCCACCACCCATAACCAGCAATACCGGCAAATCGGCATTTAATTTGAAAAATTTTCTACTTTCCTCACGATTACAAGAATAAAATTCTTGTCTTACTGGATTGCCCGTAAGCACTGTTTTTTTAGAGCTGAAATCCTTAAGTGACACATCAAATGAAACCGTAATTTTTCTTGAAATATTGGCCATCAACTTATTGGCTAATCCGGCGATTATATCCTGCTGATGAATAACTACAGGGATTCGAAGTAACCAGCCGGCATAAGCCACAGGCACTCCAACAAAAGCGCCAGCTATCATAATCACATCCGGCTTAAAAAACATGATTATTTTTATGGCCTGAAAAAATCCAACGAGCACTCTGAATGGATCGGTAATATTTTGCCAGCTGAAATACCTCCGAAATTTTCCCGAGGAAATGGCTTGATATGGCATCTTATAACCTTCTATGACTTTCCTCTCGGGACCGTTCGAAGTTCCAATGAAAAAAAACTTATCACGGCTATTATTGTTCTTTTTAATTTCCCCATATACGGCAATAAGAGGGCTGACCGATCCCATTGTTCCTCCGCCTGAGAATAATACTTTCATATATTTGCTTAATTAGCGATATGAGTTCTGCTTAGATATATTAACCAAAATTCCAGCCGCTGCCAAACAGGCCATAATTGAAGTACCGCCGTAGGAAATGAAAGGTAATGTCACTCCAGTAAGTGGCAGAATTCCCAGCATGGCGCCGATATTGAAGAACGCCTGGAAAATAAACCACGAAATAATGCCAACCACTACTAATTTACCAAAGGAATCTTCGCATCTTTGCGCTAGCTTGAGACATCTGATGGCGAGAAAGACGAACACGCCCACAATTACGGAAGTAAAAATAAATCCTAACTCCTCGGACATAACCGCAAAAATTGAATCCCCTGTCACCTCGGGCAAATAATTAAATTTTTGCAAAGAATGTCCATAGCCCCGGCCGAACCAGCCTCCAGATCCCACGGCCAAAAGCGCTTGATTGATATGATAGCCTACGCCCAAGGGATCAAGCTCGGGATGCAAGAAGGTGGTAAACCTAGCCGCGCGATAAGGTGAGAACTTAATAAGCAATCCCAGGGCACCGGCACCAAGGATACCCAGCCAAGCCATGTGCATAATTTTTCCGCCAGCCGTGAAGTACACTGCCAAAGACATGAGAATTATAATCATCATGGTTCCCGTATCCGGCTCCAAAAGAGTCAAAATAGAGATAACACCGAGTACCAGCAGGAATGGCCCGAAGCCATATTGGAAATCCTTGAGATGCTTTTCTTCCTTCGACGATAGCCAAGAAGCCAGGTAGAGCAAGAAAGTCAATTTGACTATTTCTGTCGGTTGAATGGAAAATCCCAAAATATTAATCCAACTATGCGAAGTTCCCCACTTAGCGCCAATTCCCGGAATAAACACCAAAACCAAAAGAAAAATTGAAAACATAAGTAATCCCGGCGCGTATTTCTTTAATTTGTGGTAATCGAACTTAGCAAAAAGAAACATTAAAACGAGTCCGGGCAAAACTCCGACCACCAGCTGATGCTTGAAATAATAATAAGAATCATGAAACTTCTGCCAGCCTACAGCTACCCCAGCCGAACAAAGCATGATTAATCCAAAAGCCGTCAAAAACAAAATCGCACCGATAAGATACCAATCTGGTTCGCTTTTATCGTGGAAAAAATAATTTTTAATTTTTTCGATCGGATTTTTTAATTTCATTTTATTTTAACTTTTTTACTACCGATTGGAATTGATTTCCTTTTTCTTCAAAATTTTTCCACAAACTATAGCTGGGCGAAGCCGTGGAAAGCAAGCATATTTCTCCTGGCTTAGTATTTTCAAAAGCAAACTCAACCGCCTTGGCCATACTCTCTGTACGCAGGATATTTAATTTATTTTTTGCTTTGAACATCCTCTTCCCGCTCTCAGGAAATAAAACCACATTCCTGATTTCAGACTTTATAATTATACCTTCTAATTGCCGAAAATCATACCCCCTGTCTTCACCGCCCAGGAATATCGTGCCAATTCTAGATAATGACTTTATGGCCATAATAGTTGATTCGGGCGTAGTGGAGATGGCATCATCATAAAATTTTATTTTTCTATATTCACCCACGAATTCTAAACGATGCGCTAACGGCCGGAAGGTCTTAATGGCTTTTTTAATTACTGTATCCGAAATTCCCAAAATCTTGGCCACCTTAACCGAGGCCAAAATATTTTCTTGATTATGCTTGCCTAATAAACTTGTCTTGTAATTTTCCCCTCCCTTGTCATAAATCACTGCCTTGCCCACAGATTGATTGGCCCAAGATTTCAACCCGGCAAACTTAGAATTATAAACAAAATAATCTGATTGCTTCTGATATCTGATAATATTCTTCTTGGCCTCGTGATAATTATCCACTCCGCCATGATAAGTCATATGATCAGAATACAAATTTAGAGCAACGGCAATATTGGGCGAATGTTCAATATCATCAAGCTGATAAGAAGATAATTCCAGGACAAAAATTTCATCTGGATCAATCGGCTTCAGTAAAACTTCCAACATGGGATTGCCGATATTTCCCAGCAAACGCACTTTCTTGCCGGCAGTCGATAAAATATGATGAATAAGCGAGGCGGTCGTAGACTTACCCTTAGTGCCGGTTATGCCAATGGTCAAGTTATTAATTTGCGACAAAAATATATTAGTCGCCGTAGTGTAAGGAATAATCATCTTTTCCTTGGGTATTCCTGGCGTCTTGATGACAAATTCGTAGTCTTTTTGCTTATCCAAATAATCTTTCCCTTGCTTAGAATCAGCAATTCCAATCTTCAATTTCGGATATTTGTCATTCAAATATTTCTTGGTCACTTTGCCCTCATTCCCATAGCCTACAATCAGGGCATTTTGCAGTCCGAATAATCTTTGCGCAACTGGCATGTTTTTCACATCTTGAGATTTCAATAGACTTTGAGCCACTTTTTGAGACTGAACAATTTTTGTGTTCAATGATTTTATGATAAAATCAGTCTTGAATTTGGGACTGGCCAAGTGCATCGCCAGCTTAATTTCCTCGAAAGTGCCCACGCACTCAAACGGCTTCATCTTACCCTCGCCTATCAAATCTTTAAACAGAGGCAGAAGCGACTTGTCGGCATAGAAATTCTTGCCAAATATTTTTATAACTTTCTCCTTGGGTAAATAAGCCGAAAGAAGCGCAAAGACAAAGGCGCACTTTGGGCACTCACCGCACCACAAAACATTTTGGCGTGCTTTATTCACTTTGAAATTGCGATTACAACTGGAGAACATTGAGTGATATTTCTCGTATTTAGCAAACATACTTGCAATACGGATTTCATAATATGGCCGAAGCAAAGAATAATATTTGACATCTGGCGTGATGAATTTCTTGCAATAATTCTGAAACAACCGTTCAAATTCCAATGACTTACTCCACTGATGGTTTATCTCCAGTCCCTTATATCTGATATTGCCGAAATTACTGGAATATTCATTGCCCATGACTATCTCGCTATAATCATAGAACACCGCGCCAAGAAGCCCAATGAAGGCGACCACAGCACTAAATGGAATATGGCCATTGTAAGCGCCGGGAATTTCCTGAAATATCTTGGGATCTAATTTACGCTTAATAATCAACTTATCTCCGCCAAGTGTTTTAATTACCCCATCAATTATCGGCGAACCTTTTTCTGTTTCCACCACAAATGAGGAAAATTTCTCTCCCGCAGTCTTCATCAGCTCCGCTACCACAATAGAGTCCTTCCCTCCTCCGATGCCAACCAGTGCTCGCTGTTTGCGTGGATAAACTACAGCTTGCACCTTGGCCGATTTATTACTTTGAAAAGTTGGAGAATTATTAGGATCCAAATGATTGCGATAATAAAATTCGCCCAATCCTTTCTTATACACAATATTGAAAAATTCCGCTTGTTCGGATGTTAATTTGTAAGGATGAACTACAAACTTAGGACAATATAATTTGTAATAGCTTAATCCTAAAACTAAATGCAATGACGTCAATAAATTCTTGAGCAATATCTGAGGCACGGCATTTGGCACTCGTGGCAAAATTATTTCTTCTCGGAAATTTTGTACTTCGCCTCCAATAAAATTTATCCGATAATTAAAATAAACCCGCCTTTGCGCCGGTTTAAATTGATACGAGACAAATTGGAAATTTTTGGGTTTCATTATTACTGAAATTTATTGATATAATAGTACAAAATTGAGATGGCTATAATACCCGTCATAATAATTACAGCTAAAAAAGCTAGCTCCCACTTTCTTATCATAGCCTCAAACCTCTTTGACCCATGTTCGACATAATAGTCTGTCAATCTCTGAATTCTACCTATGCCAATGAAACCATTCCAAGAAGTAGGCATTATATTTTTTCCATCAACATTAATGTAAGTATGTTTTAGATAGCCTTGCGCATAGCTAGTAAAATTGTCATCGAAAATTGATATCTTATAATTTTTATATGTGCCAAAAATGTTATTATACTCACCATTGCCTCCTTTTTTTAAAAAACTTAAATTCATTTTCTTCGCCAATTGTTCCATCCTCATTGGCCTACAATCTAGGGCGAAATAAATTGCCAAGCGAAAAGCTAAATACAAAACAGCCAATATAATTAAAACAATAACGATAGTAATTAAATAATTCATATTAATCTTTTATTTTTCGTATTTTGTATCCGAACCCTTGCAAGCATTCAAAAATCTTGTGCAATTTTATGCGAGAACGACTAGGAAATTATCGCAAGCTTTGTAATCAAAGCGTCAGAGAATTTCCAGGAGTGAAGCATGAAATCTAGCCATGATTTTTGTCAGCGAGCGACTTTTCTTTTGCCCGACTTTTCTTTCTTAGAAAAGAAAAGTGGTGAAAAAAAATTAGAACCTGGATCCCCGCCTACGCGGGGATGACACACAAATCTAATGCCACCCTCCCCTATCCATCAAAAATATCACCAGCCCTATAACCGAGGTCATAGCGGATATAACCCAGAAGCGCATAACCACTTTGGCCTCAGGCCAGCCCTTGGCCTCAAAATGATGATGAATCGGAGTAGAGAGAAAAATCTTTTTGCCATGGCGCAGTTTCTTGGAAATAGTTTGAAGTATGACCGAGCCAGATTCAACCACAAACATAAATCCGATTACGGGCAGAAGCAAAATTGAATTAGTAAGAATGGCAATAACGGCGAGCGTCACCCCAAGAGCCATGGCTCCGGTATCGCCCATGAAGAATCTCGCCGGCGTGATATTGAACCACAAGAAAGCCAGAAGCGCGCCGATGATGACCGCACAGAATGTAGCTAGATCATACTTGCCTTGAGCAAAAGCAATAGCGCCGAAAGAAGCAAACGCCGCCAGAAGCGTTCCGCCGGACAATCCGTCAAGACCATCAATTTCATTAACTGAGAAAGCCGTGCCCACAATTACAAAAATTACAAATGGAATAAACAACCAGCCAATTCCAAAATTGCCCACAAAAGGAATCCTCACAATGTCCCAATCCAACCTGAAATAAAACCACAATGAAGCGATCAAGGCTATCACTGTATAAACCGCCAATCGATATTTCACAGACAATCCTCCACCATAAGGACCGATTTTCCTAACGTTAAGATAATCATCAAAAAGCCCAACTAAGGCCGCTGCAATCAAGGCGCCAAGAGGAAGTAAAGTCTGTGGCCTAGTGAGGAAATTCAAGTCCATAAAAATATTATCAAACCACTTGCCGAAATAGAAAAAGAAAACTGATAAGAGTAGTACTGTAAACCAGATAAGAATTCCACCCATGGCTGGTGTGCCGGATTTCTTCTGATGAAGAGCAAAAAAAATCGGTGCCTTGTCCGAAGTTCTAATTTGTTTTCCAAGCTTGAATTTATACAAAAAATGCGTGAGTATCGGCGTCATAGCAAAAGCAATCACAAAAGAAAGGAAAGCGAGCAAAAAAATCCTCATGACCGCGAAGTTTAAATTCATAATTATAGATTAATATATATTAGAAGGAAACAAGCTCCGGCTAAAATTAAATTAAAAACCAAGGCCGAAATAGCCAGGAGATGGCTTAATGTCTGTTTCTTGAGATAGAAATTAAAAGACAATAAAAAATTCACAAAGATAACTAAGAGCCCCAAGGCTGGCGGAATAAGTATCTTGTACCAAACATCCAAATCACTGATTCCGAAATACACATTATAATGAAGCACAATATATTCTGGAGCATTAGAAAACTTAATTAAATAAGCTATCCAGACGGCTATATTGATTATTAAAGCCAAAATTAAACTGATTAATATAATCTTATCCCTTTTAGCCGGACTGGTGGCGA
>CAIPBY010000063.1 GCA_903863425.1 Candidatus Buchananbacteria bacterium
GAAAATTTAAGACTACTTTGGAAGGAATCACATGAATTAACTCTCATATTCAATAAAATCTCAAAATCAGCGAAAAATAATAATTGAAAATTGTTTGAAAATTGGAAATTGATAATTGTAAATTACTTATGATTTCTGTTATAATATAGTAGTAAGAAATCTTTTTTTGTGGTATAATTTAAGTAATAAGTTTTTATCCACAGCTCATGGAAGGTGAAAATAAAACCAGCAAAAGGGAAAAATTGAATTCCGCAGTGGTTTTGGTTGTATGTGTTTTTGCTTTGTTTTTCGGTTATTATCAATTAGCCAGCAATATCAATAATCCTTTTGCCTTCTTGGTCAAGGCGAATTCCACTAGCAATTCCGCTCAAGTTGATTCTCAGCAAGCAACCATAGACGTTTTGAAAGCTCAGGACACGGATAGTGATGGCCTTAGCGACTATGATGAGGTCTATGTTTACAAAACCAGCCCTTATCTGGCAGATAGCGATGGTGATGGCATTCTCGATGGCCAGGAAGTCAAGCAGGGCACGAATCCTAATTGTCCGGAGGGCAAACAGTGTTTCGGCGTCGGCTTGAGTACAGCCACGTCTTCGGCCGGATCGGTGCCGACCTTTGAGGCCAATCCTCCGGCGCAGTCGGCTCCACAGATAACCATAGCTGGCATCAGAACCGCCTTAGTCCAAGGAGGGATGAGCCAGGCCGATGTGACTGCCATGTCTGACAATGATGTACTGAGTATTTATCAGCAGGTTTTGGCGGATAATCCTGATTTGGCTACTCAAATAAACTCCAATAATGTTTCTGCCCCTGTTGCTCCTCCAATTTCTTCGGTTGCTTCTACTACAGCAACAGGCACAGTTGGTACTTTTTCCCCGTCCAAAACCATAGATACTGCCGGCTTAAATATCGGTTCTTTGGATGATTTGAAGAACTTGACCGGCGCGCAAATCAAAGCCTTGATGATCAAAAATGGCGCGCCTCAATCATTGCTTAATTCGGTCTCGGACGATGAGCTGAAGCAGATGTTTTTGGACAAGATAAATTCTTCGGCTAGTACAACGCCATAAGGCACACTTTCAATAAAATTTTTAATGAAATTTAATTTCCACAATAAAATTCATCTCACGGCAATTGTTTTTGTATTGGCAATAAATTTGTTTTTTATCTTAGGGTTGCCAAATAAGACTCTCGCCGCTTTTTGTGCTTCTGGTGCAATAGTGGGGGAAGATGGATTGCCTTGCACTAGTGGTCCAGGCGGAACAGCGGCGGACATAAATGCCGCTAAGGCGCAGGTGGCTTATATGGAATGTTATGCCAAGTGTCCTGCTACCCCAGTCCCAACAGGGCCATATTACACTTGCATGTATCTTTGCATGAGCGATGCTCAGATAAAAAATTCGAGTTTACAAATGGATAATGATTGGAAAATCCGTTTTGATCAAGTAACGGTTAAAGCCAAAGAAACATCTTGGACCACCGCTCTGGCTCTGGCATTCAAATCCTCTCTGAGTTTAATGTCCAAGACTTTGGCCAAAGACACGGCCACTTGGGTTGCTTCTGGTGGCAAGGGTCAGAAGCCGTTATTTATCACCGAGGGCTGGACTAAATATCTAGAAAATATAGGCAATAGCGCTTTGGGAGATTTCGTGGATCAAGTAGGTCAGAGGTATGGCGTGGATCTTTGCAAAGGAGATATCAGTGCCTTGATCAAGATCAGCATTGCTCAGCCGGAATTTAGAAGAGTTCGTTGTACCTTCACTCAGATGATGACCAATTGGCAGACGGCCGTAACCAATCCTAATTTTGCTTTTGAATATAACAATTCTTTGAATCCGGGGGAGAATGATATCTCGGCTTTCCTCAAGCTTAGCGGTGAATCCATGGTAGCCGTCTCCAACAAGAAAGAAATGGGGAAATTGGCGGTATCCCCCGATGGCTGGAAGTCGGTTACGGATTTTGTGGGCAAGGTTTTGACGCCTGGAGATGCCGTACAAAAATGGGTTTTGGGAAAATCAATCGACCAGTCTACCATGGCGGAGCAGATTTGGACCGGCACTTTGGCTGATTTTCTCAATACTTTTGCTCAAACTTTGATTGGGCAATTATTGCAGAATTTCAAGAATGGATTATTCACCAGCGGATCGAATAGTAATAAGAATTCTTTGTCCGGTTTGGCTTTACCTGATATTTCTAGTCTTTTAAATCCGCAGGCCCAGCCATATAACGAGGGTGCTGAGGGAGCAGAAGCTAGATTCAATCAGCTTAAGCAAAGCGAATATTCGGTTGTCGGGTCTTATGATATTTTGACCAAGTTGATGACCTGTCCTGATGATTCCAAGAATAATCCTGGGCCTACGGATTGCGTCCTGGATCAATCATTCGGTTCATATATCAAGAGTAAGAAGCAGGTTTGGAAGGTCAGCGACGATTCTGATGCCAATGAACGATTTTTGAATCGGCCGTTTGTCGCCGGAGATTCCAGTTCGAATAACTATACCACTGAAATTAACTATCGCATGGTTCTTATCCTGCGAAAATATCGGATTGTGCCTATCGGCTGGGAGATAGCGGCTAATTATGTCAAAAATAGCCAGGATCAAGTTAGGTTGGTTGATATTATGGATCAGTTTAATAATAAAGACAGCAAGTATTACGGCTTGATCGATCCGTATTGGGTGTTCAAGGCGCCGGAAGTCTATTGCCGAAGGCAGGGTTACGGCGATCACAACACTTCGCAGAATGAGCAAGACGGTTCCATTAGCCGAGACCAGTATTGCGCCGATGAACAGCAATGCATCAAGGAGAATGCCAACGGCTCCTGCTCCGCTTACGGTTATTGCACGGAGGAGAGAAGATTCTGGAATTTCGGCACGGCTTGCGATTCCAAATACAACACTTGCCAGACTTTCTCTAGCCGTTTGGGAGAGACGCAGTCTTATCTGGGCAATACTTTGGATTATCGCGATTGCAATGCGGGTAATGCCGGATGCAGGTGGTACAGCAACTTGCTTGATCCGGTGACGAATAATTGGAGAAGCTTGGCGCCCGATGCCGTGGCTCGGGCTTGTGCTTCCACAGATGGCTGTCTAGTCACCACAACTAATTCAACAATAATTTCTCAATACCATCAAATCAGCGATACTGGTGATGCTAGCGCGATTGTGAAAATGGCTACGCCTTGCTCGGCTTCATCTTGCACCGGACAGAATCATTGCACTTATGATACTACAACTAAGGCTTGTAACTTTGGGGTCGCTGGGGTTGCTACCTGTACTATTCCTTTTCTCGCCTCTACTTGTGATTTGGAGAATTGTTTGGATACTACTGATGTTTTGTCTAGTTTTAATGGAAGTTTTGAAGATGCAGGAAGCACTTCCTTTGTCCCGAAGTCGTGGGTTGAGGATTTGTCTTCCATGAATTCTTATACGAGAGATTATCGGGCTCCCGGCAAGGGTGTAACTTCTTCCGCCGCTCTGGCGGTTATCGCCAATATTGCGCCCAATGCGCCCAATGCGCCAGATGCCTCAAGCAGTGAGATTTTCTCTTTGAAAGATATTACCCCATTAGCGAGGACTTCCACTTATCAGCTTAAATTTTCAGCTCGAGCAGATTCTATCGTTGGAGATATAGATGTCCAATTTTATCTGGGTAGTAATTTGGCGCAGTCTTTCTCTATAAATGGCGGTAATACGGATGCCGGTTGGAAAGATCATTATATGTATATTGACTCTGGCAATTATACGACTGCCACCATCAAGATTATTACTCGAGCTGGTACTACGGCCACAGCTTATTTCGATAATTTTGAGTTGAAGAAATTAATCAAGGATTGCCAGGAGAATTCGGTCTCCTTAAGTCTTCCGGCCATAAATGGTGGTTTTGCCTACGATTTAGCTCTGAAGACCTCAAGCGATATCTATTTCAATAGAAATGCCCAGATTTGCGACGGCGCGAACGCCGGATGCTCGCAATTCATCCGAACTAAGTCGGGACTGGGAAGCAATCTGATAAACAATGGCAGTTTTGAAGATGCAGGATTTGCTAATTGGGATAATTCTTGTGCAATCATGGACAGCGCTAATTTCAAAAGTGGGAAATATTCTTTGAAACTTGCAAATAACTGCTCCACCACAAATAATACGGTAGATTCGACGGGAATAAATTTATTATTCGGTCACAAATATATCCTTTCGGCTTGGGTTTATGCTGTGGGAAGTTATTCAGTGGCGTTAGGAGTTGAGTCTAATAGTGGTTATACTCAAAGTTCGGTTAGCCTTTCTACTGAGGCAAATACTTGGAAGCAAGTACAGGTGGCTTTGCCTTCTGCCGGCACGGATTTCCCGTCTGGTGGCGTTGATGGGTTAAAAGTAAAATTAATCAGTTCTGGTGCCGGACCAGTTTATTTCGATGATGTTAAACTCGAGGAAGTGCCTTATAATGTGGATTCTCCCAGCGCTTATTCGGATTATATGCCATCAGCTCGGCCGGCAAGCCAATTGGCCTACTTAAAGCTGGCACCTGATTATTATAATTGTTATAAGAGCACATCCTCCCACCTGTGGGCGAATGATGGTAATATTTATGATATTTTGAAAAATAGGAATTCCTCCTGTTCCAAATATGCTCCAGTTTGTACGGCGAGTGAGGTCGGTTGTGAATTATACAAGCCTTTGAGCGGTGATCCGAATGTGCCAGGTGTGGCGGAAACGCTCGATGCCTGTCCGCAAGAGTGCGTGGGCTATCAAGTTTATAAGAAAGAGGGGACGGATTTCGTTTCTTCTTCCTATTCTCAATTCATCGCCGATAATGTACCCAAATACTGCTCAGCCAATGATGCCGGATGCGATGAATTCACTAATTTGGATAATGTGGGAAGCGGAGCGGAAAATAGGGAATATTATGTGCATCTTAATGTCTGCGAGAAACCGGGAGCAAATGAAAATACTTATTACACTTGGGAAGGCGATGATACGGCCGGCTATCAGCTGAAGGTGTTCAAGCTGAAGAAATCCAATGCCACCAGCACAAATCCAATCAATAGTGCTAATTATTACAAACCTTGCACGGATTTGTTTTATTCTACCGATCAAGCCACTTTAGGTCAGCCTCTTTGTTATGACAAGGCAGACAAAGCCGATGGAACCGATAATGGCGATAAAGGGTTTTGCACTAAGGATGACATGGTTGTAAATCCCGATTGCCGGGAATTCTATGATGCCGACGGAAATATCTCGCATCGATTGCTCTCCAAGACGATTACTATTTCCAGCAATTGCCATCCTTACAGGCGCACCATGACTCAATTGAGTTTTACTGATGCCGGGCTGGATTGTCAATCCCATAACGGTTTTTGGAATGGCAATAATGAATGCATTTATATGGCCATTCCGGGAGAAGGCCAGTTGTGTTCGGTCGCTTCCAAGGGCTGTCGTGAGTATACAGGTAATACGGGCAATAATGTGCGTAATATTTTGAATAGTAATTTTGATACTGCCACGACTTCGCAGGATTGGAAATGGGGGTACAATAGCGATGGAAGTTATAATGCGGAGGCAAGCACATCCAATGATTCTACTTTTGTCGGCGGACGCTCTCTGACAAATAATGGCGTGTCCGAGACTTCCACTTTGAGGCATCTGGTAAATATTTCTCCCAATAAAGCTTATGTCCTTTCTTTCTGGGCTAAATCAGATGGTCCTAGACTTAGTTATATTAAATTTGATTCAGCGAAAAAAGCGAGTGATTTTTTCGCCGTATCAAATGTGAGTGATTCAGATATTAATTCGGTGCGCCCCGCTCTTAGCAAGGAATGGAGACGTTATGAAGTGGGGCCGGTTTTTGTCAATTGGTCGTTGCCCTCGGCGGATAATTATTTGGAATTTTCCGTTCCTGCAGGAGTCCGTGTTTATCTCAATAATATTATTTTGAAGGAAATTCAGAATAGTGTTTATCTGGTGGAGAATTCTTGGTACACGCCTTTCTCCTGCGATAATAATTTGGGTGATGATAACGGCCAGAGCGCCTATACGGCGTCTCAGACTGTCATTCCTCCGAAAGCTCCGGAGGAGGTTTGCAGTGATCAGACTCCGGCGGTGGATTCGCATCGCTGTCTTCCCGGCAATATGCTGGGGTGCTCTTCTTACAGGGATAGAGCGGGCAATATCGCTTATCTTAGATCTTTCGCCAGGATTTGCCGGCTCGAAGCTGTGGGTTGTGAAAGGCTTATAGATACGCATAATTATAATTCGCCGAACGGCAATACTTGGAATTCCGACAGTCCTACTTCTACCATCTCTGTGCCAGCGCACAATGCGGTTTATCTGGTCACTGATAGCGGTACGGCTTGTCCGGCCACGCAGATGGGTTGTACGGCTTACGGCTTGCCCAATATCAATAAATACGACGAAGTTATCGGTTATAATGATATTTATCTCAAGAATTTGCCGGAGAGATATGATACGGATCTTTGCAAATTTAATGAGCTGTGGTGCGATGAATACGCCGGAGGCAATTCATTCTCTTATTTCAAAAATCCGCACGGCAAAGTGTGCGAATATATCAAGTCGGCCAGCTCTTCCCAGACTTGGATCAAGCAGGGGACGGATGAATTTTGTACCACAACTCTCAATCAGACCTTCGGCACGGGTTATGAGAATACGGATTCCAAAGTCCAGCCTCTAGGCGTCGTGGATAATGTGACTGGCGCCGACAGGACAACTAGTTATAATGGCTGGGTTGGACTTTGCCCGGCTTTGCAGAGCGGATGCGCGGAATATGTCGATCCTTTGGATAAGATTTATACGGCGGAAATAAACAATCCCAGTCCGGATAGCCCTATCAAATTGGATTATAATACTCTTTATACTATATCTTTTGGCAATGCGATTTCTTCTGTAGGTATAGGATGTCCGCAAAATGAAGTTTTGCTGATTTCTCCGGATAATAGCCTGGTCAGAGTGCCCAATGAAGTTCGTTATTCTTATCCGCATGGTTTGCATTCAACTAATACCAGCGTTGCCAGGTTTTATCTTACTCCTCTTGTTGCCACTACCTCTAAGTCTGTCACCTGCACTTTTTTTGCCGGCAATGTTTCTGGTAAGACTGGTTTTGATTATACCAAGATAAGCAAAGCCGGGGTGTACTACAAGATAAGCGGAACGGTTGATTCCGGGAATTGCAATGGCAAGGTTGATTTCAAGACCGGATGTGTCCTGTTCAACGACCGGAGCCAGATTGATTATTCCATTCTTACCACTTCTACCGATCCGAATTCAAGTTCTACCAAGGATAGATTTTTGAAAAATTTAATTTTTGACGCGCAAGCCACTTATCTGGAGAATATGCCCACTTCTGCAATTAGCTTGTCGGTTTCCCCCCAGTCTTCGGCCAACAATAGCGCCAACATTATTGTTTCGGCCGGCGCGGACAGGGTTTGCAGTAATTGGCTGACTTGCAATACCTATCAGAAGCCACAGAACAGTTCTCAATTTAATTTTACAGATAATGACAAGTGCTTGGGTATCAGCGGTTGCAGTTCTTTTGATGATAATGGCAATTGCAATAAGCTGGAAAACATCCCAAATGGCCAGAATAGCATCGACAAAACCAAAAGTTATGATTCAGAAGTGGACAAGAATAGGACGGGCTATGTCATGACTGATTCTAAGGTCAATACCACAACAGAGGGTAATTTAAAGGGTATCATTAACAATCCTTATGAGGATATGAGACAGCTGGGCGGTACCTCAGGAGTAGTCAACGGTGATTTTGAGATGGTTTTTGGCAAGTCCAGTGAGCCTATTGGCTGGGCGCCGGGCTATTTGGCGTGTCAGGTTATTCCCTCTAGTCCATGTGACGCTTTGGAGCCGAAAATGAGCGGAGTGGTTTGGAATTCCGACCAGTTCAAGGTGGTCTATAATTCGAAGCAGGCAGAAAGCGGAAGTTCCTACCTCCAGCTTAATGCCGGCAATGTCGCTGTTTCCGAAAGCATAGCCGTAGAGACGAGCACCCCATATTACTTGTCTTTCTGGGTCAATACGACTAATTTGATCGGCTCGGGCAGCAGCACTCCTCCTGCCCTGCCATATGCCGAGGCACGTTTTATATATTTAGATGATTTAGGTCGAGTTCGTGACGCTTCTTCAAAATCGTGGAAGAGTATCAGTCCCGGAGTGTCCTGGGATGGACTAATTTGGGAAACTTCAACGGCTTTAATTACCAGCAAGGGGGTTAATTGGAAGCATGTGATTTATGAGATAAGACCGCCAGCCAGCTCTACAAGCTTAAAAATTGCTTTATTCAATGCTAATCCAGACAAGAGCGCAGATGGAGAAAATGGATTTGACCAGACCAAGCTCGGGGGCTACTCTATGTGGGATAATATCGGAGTCAATACGGTGCTCGATACCAATGGAACTAGTACCGGTCAATTGGCCAGGACTTGCCGTATTTATCCGGCCTCGGATGCGCCCGGTTGCCGTTACAACAAAGACAGCACCCAATACTTTGGCCAATATGGCTATTGCCTGCTCAAGGATCCGGCTCCCGGAAGCCAGCAGTGCTTGCAGTGGTGGCCGGTGGATACCATTGCCGGAGAATCCATTGATGATTATTCCGCCTTCTACCAAGAGCGTATGCCTTTGTATTATTGCTTGGGTAAGGCCAATAGTAAATTTGATTTTTCCAATATCACCATCAATGTTAATGCTGCGAATCTGGGAGACTCGTCAGCCGGCATGCAACTGGTGGAATCCCATTCGGGCAATGAAGTCAAGTTTTTCCCTTTTTCTAATGTGCCGGCATCTATGAGGACTCTCTTGCGGTATCCTTATGTTTATCGTTTCTCGTATGTGGGAGCTTATATCGGTTATGGCACTCAGGTCGGCATGATTATCCCACTGCCACTTATTGCTTTCATGAAGCCGTATGAGGTGTTCGGCTGGGGCGGAGACTTGCCTTTTTATTATGCCAACTTAGGGCAACGAACCAATGCAGGCCTGCCGACTTCAACCAATCCTCTGGCTAATGAGGCCTGTCCAAACGGAATAATCGGTTGTGGTATGTGCGAAGATCATTTTCGGGATAAAACAATTCCTGATCCTAACGCGTTTGGAATTTACTGTGATCCTCGGGAAAATTTTATTGACAATGACTCTACTGATTCAACAAGGGGCAATAAGAAATGTAATCCTAATGGAAGTGGTTATAAGGAATGTTTCCCTATCTCTTCTGGTTCTTGCGGTAATGCCAATGGATCTGATGTAGGTATGGGATATGTTAATTTGATTAATAGCGGTATGGATTGGCAAAAGTTTATTGTTCAAGTCGCTCCTTTAGCTAGTGGTCAGAGCATTAATACTATAGATGCAGGTCTTGGCGGGATGACTGGTTTTCAAAAAGAGCCCAGACTGGATGATTTATATGATGATACTAGTATTGAACAGCAATGCAAAGACGGTACCATAGATCCTAATACAGGTCTTTTGGCAAACTGTACCGCCGAACAAAAATTAGCTACTTGTTTGTGGCTTTTTGGGGCCAATGATTTGGGAGCGCGAAATATTTCAGCTCGCCGTTATGATGAAGCCTCCGGGCTTTTGAGAGTGGGACAAAGCTGGCTCAAGGGCGGTATTATTGACACGGTTTGGCAATGGGGCGTTAGTATTTATGATCTTATCAAGAATGGAATTATTAGCGCCACGACCCTGAACCAAGATGATTATTGGGGCGGTTGGGGCGTGGTCGGAGTTTATATTCCCGGAATTCCCATTCCTATTGCCTTTACTTTGCCGGCGCATACGGTGAGTCAGATCAAGGGCATAGGAGGCACGATTACCTCTTTTATCAGCAACCTCAACGGCAAGGGCTTGAATAATCCTTCCTTCGGCTGGGTCACTTTCAAGATAGTGACCGACGAAGATACTAATTATGGCTCGGCTGTCGGCGATCCCCATCCCAATGTCAAAGGAGATATTGTCGGTTATGCCATGGGACAGTCGGGCGCCGGTTCGACGGACAAGGCCAATGGGAGCGGAGTGATAGGAGGCGTGTCGTCTGATGGCTTCAGTGTGGATTATTGCACAAGAGTGGTTCAAGTGGTGGATTCTTCCGGACAGCAGAAGGCCTATACGGCCAGAACTTCGCCCGGCTCAAGCTTCAAGACTTCTTCTACTTTGGATTGGGATTGCGTCACCAATGGTCTTTATGGCAATGCCTGGGAAAATGAGCTTGGTTTGAAGACTTTTACTAATTGGATTAAGACTCGGCTTGTTACAGATTGTACCGGAGCTGGTTGTGATAAAGGGGGCACTAAAGCGACCACTACCGCCAACAGATGTTTTGATCATTCAGCTTATTGCACCCGTGAAGGTCTGGATTTAACAACTGCTGCATTGCCATTGGCGAATAGACTTTCCGCTCCTTATAATTATTGCGGGAATTATGTTGGAGATCATCCAGTTGCCTCAACCACAGAAAGGTTGGGCTTGCTATGCGATACAACAGGTGCAAGTTTTCAAGATTCCAGTCTTGGTAATTTTACTTTTTATAGTGTTTATGATGATGTGGATAATAACGGGCTTAAAAAGATTGGCATATCGCCAAATCCTAATTATTTTTGTATTCTCGGGGGTGGTCCATTGATAAATAAATGGCGCATCTATTCTAATATTTATCATTACACGGGCTATAATTATCGTACAGATGTAGCGCCTTATGCTTCTCTCGTCGCTCCGATTACCAGCCAATACCCCTCCGAGTGGGACAGCAAAGATGATGTGCCCTATATGCAACCGTTGCTCTATGAAGCCAACGGAGATACTTCCGGCATCGGCCAAGCCAGAATGGGGCAGGTTCACAACAAGGGTGAATTGCAACAGCTATTCGCCAAGAGTTATGGGGTCTGGGATTGGCTTCCGGATGTAAATTCCACGGGAGAAATCAAGGGTCGTTATATTCCCACTAGCGGTTATGATTGGTCTATACCCACGACTGCTTGTGCGGATGGTAAAAGAGGGGAAGGAGTGCTTTGCTACAATCTTCCGGTTATAGTGAATTCTCCTACACATCCTACCACCACCAATATCGAAAACGGCCACACCATCCTAGCCAATAGCCCTCTTCGGCTGGATTTCAATGTCCAGGTGGATCCTGAGCAGTTGCCTATCAGATCATATAGTGTGGAGTGGGGTGATGGCCTGAAAACTTCTTTCTCCGGCACGGCGCTTCTAGACAAGACAGATACTTCCAATCCGTTTACGCTGTATCATTTTTATGGCGACACTACCGCCACGGACATTACTATTAGAGTCAAAGATAACTGGGATAAAGAAGGCGTGATGAATTTCAATGTTGCCAATCAAGGGTTGTCTTGTGGGGCCGGCAGTACCTGTGATCCTGCTACGAATAGTTGTTGTAAATTCAATTCTAATTCTACTTGTACATTTATTCCAGATGGTAGTTTTACGACTGATGGAAGCTGTAGAAAATGCGATTCGGGTGGCAATGCATCTGTTCCTGCTCCTACTTGCGGGGCAGATGAAACTCTTGTTGCTTGTAAGTGTGTTAAGAATGCTTGTGTGGGAGCGGGATGGTCATGTGCAGATGGTACTCCGAGCGATACTGTCCCCAGTGTTATTTCGTCTTCAGGGTGCACTAAACAGCAAAGTATCCCCCACACTTGTATACTAGTTGGCGGTCTTAATCCTGATGGAATAACACCTAATCCTGACTGTGATATTGCAAGAGGCCCTGATCCTTCAGCAACTACCACGCAGTGGGTTTCAAACGATACGCTCGATAATGGAGTGTGTTGTTCTGCGCCGGAACATGGTGTTTCTTTCAGCGAAAATTGGACGAATGAAAAAGGATGTCCTTTGAAAGAAGATGACATTTTTACTATGACTATTGATAAAACAGGTACGCCAGCAGGTGACAATCCGTTTATAACCGTGTACAAAGTTGGTTCAGAAGACAATTCTTTGAATTATTCACGTTCCGGAGCAGGAGAAAAATTTAAAATTGGAAGAGTGTCTCCTACCGGAGCGAGTATAAAAAATGGTGATTTAATCATATTTACATGTCAAAATGGTAAAGAAGTCAAATATACTGGATGGGATGTGTGGGGAGGTTATTGGCTTAATTGTAATGGTGATGGAGATCGGGTAGAAGTTAAAATTTTGAAAGTGTCAGTGGCAGGTGAAAGCGCGGGTAACGAGATACATAAAGGTGATGATGTTAATTTCCACGATGATGTAGGGGGTCACTATATGGTGGGTAGTAATAATAGTACTTTGCAATATTTATCACCTGGTAGCGCTTATGGATTTCATATTTGCAATAGTGGTGGTGATTGTACTCCTCCGACACTGCCCACCGCCCTAAACACACTCAATTCCGCCAAAGGCCGTGTCGCCGGCGCTACGGAGCAGAAGCAATTAAATATGATTGATAAAATAGAAATCGCTGTGGGTAATTGGGTGAATGGGTTATGGAAAATATTTGATCGCAAATGAAATCCAACCAAAATAATCACTTGGCCTTATTTAAAGGCAAATCAATCAGGAAAATCATTTACAATAATGAGTGGTGGTTTTCGGTTGTGGATGCGGTGAGCGCTTTGACGGATAGTGTAGATCCTGGCGCTTATTGGAGAAAGTTAAAGCAAAGATTAATTGAAGAAGGAAGTGAGGTCGTGACATTTTGTCACGGACTGAAATTGGAGGCACCTGATGGCAAGAAATATGAGACTGACTGTGCCAATACTGAAGGATTATTCCGTAATTTTGTAAGGACTTTTGGCCTTAATTTTGGTATAATCTAAGAAGAAAATATTTTTAGCTGTCATCCCGAGGGAGTCCGCCTTCAAGCGGACGACCGTGGGGATCCCGTAGCAGAAAGGAGGGAGGGGGAATATGAACAATCATTATTATGTTTACATTTTGACAAATCAAAGGCATACGGTTTTGTATACTGGCGTAACTAGTAATTTAATAGGCAGAATTTGGGAACACAAATATAAAACAGGCAAAGTAAGTTATTTTACCAAGAAGTATAATGTTAATGAATTAATATATTATGACTTGTATTATTCAGTTCACGATGCTATAGCTAGAGAAAAGCAGATAAAGTCATGGTCTAGAAAAAGAAAAATAGATTTGATTTATAAAGATAATCCCAATTGGGAAGATTTGTATATTAAAATGATTGATTAATATTCCACGGGATTGCCACGGTCGGCTGATTACAGCCTCTCTCGGGATGACAATTATAAAGGGACTTTCAGAACCTCCCCCTGCCCCTCCTTGGAAAGGAGGGGAAAATACAAAAAATCAAAATGTCTTTCAAATTCCTACAACTCAGCAAACGCAAAACTGCAATCACGGTATTGATTTTGTGCGTGGTGGTGTTGGGGTTGTTTGTAGTGGGGTTAGGATATATTATGGTATAATAAAACAGCATGAACGATGAAAGTAAAAAATTTTCAGATCAGGATTTTGAAAAATTAAAGATATTAGCCGAAGAAAAATATTCTCAGTTTGGTGAGGTTAACAACCCCTATTTGCAAGGCAAGATTATTTTTAATGCCAAGGGTAAAGAACATTTGAAATTCAAGGCGAAACATCGGGCCAGATCGCGCCAAGATCAATGGATTAGGCTCAAGCTTCTAAAATTCGCTCCGGAAGTAATCAAATTATCCAGAACATTGCAAGGAATAGCCAAAGCTAAATCATTTGAATTGAATCGTAGTAATCAAAGGAACGAGATGATTTTAACTGATGTGGTTTATTATGAATTTATTTCGGTTATTGACGAGAGGATCAGGGTCAGAGTGATTATTAAACAAATCGGCTCCGCCCAGCCTTTCTTTTGGAGTATTATTCCTTTTTGGAAAAAAAATAACAAGAATGAAATGGAAAAGTTTATTAATTATGGCAATCCGGAAGAAGATTAAAAAGAAAAAACACCGCTGTTAGGCGATGTTGTTTCTCGGTACTTGGTTACGGTTTGGCGAAGCATTGACCGTGAGAGGGCAAGCCCATCCAAATACCATTATTATATTATCATATTGTCAATTGGCTTGTCAAGAGGGGGTTAAGCGGAGGGGAAAATCATAAAAAAATAAATGTCTTTCAAATTCCTACAACTCAGCAAACGCAAAACCGTAATCACGGCCATGGTTTTGTGCGTGGTGGTGTTGGGGTTGTTTGTTCCACGTACTTCTTTTGCCATACCAAATAATCAAAATAGTATTACTATTGGAGGTAAACCTTTTACTTCTTTTTCTGGTAAATTATGGAATGGTAACGATGCTACTTTATGGAAAGGAGAAGATGGTACAGTTTATCAAGATTCAAATTCTGGAAATAATACGGGTGGACTTATGCCCCTTGATGCTAAGGGCGTTCCAACAACAGATCCGACTAAAATGGTTGGATATACCATAACTGATGGTGTAACATCAAAAGGTGTAGTAACAGAGATAACTCAGAAAGACTTAAATGTTACTCCACCTCCCGCCAACAACCCCTACACCGTCATCGGCAACATCTTTGGCTGGTTGCTATACATGGTGTCCGCGGCAGCTGGTATGCTCGTGTCCGCCTTGATTACCGTCATGCTCAGGGTTATGTCGTATCCTATCAGTATTCACATGGAGGCCGTCACTCAGGGCTGGCAGGCAGTCAGGGATTTGTGCAATAATTTTTTTATTGTCATTCTCATCGCCATCGCCATTGGCACTATTATCAAGGTTCCGCAGTGGCAGATCGGGCAGATGTTGCCAAAGTTGCTTATCATGGCGATTCTCATTAATTTCTCCAAGATGTTCTGCGGGCTCATGATTGATGTCTCCCAAATTCTCATGCTATCTTTTGCCGCGCCTCTTACAGGCATCAAGGGGAATAATATCATCTTGGCCGCCATTGGCATTCCGGATATGTATAAATTGTTGGCTGGCACTACCAACTCCGCTGATACCGCTTCCAGCTATTTACAGCAAGGCGCTTCTACCTTGTCCGCTCAATCAGGCATTGGCTATGGGAGTATTATTACGGCTCTAATCTATGCCATGATCGCCACTATCATCGCGGCCGTGGTGATAGGCGCTATCATTGCCGTCCTCATTGCTAGGATTGTGGCGCTTCTGTTCCTCACTGTGCTTTCGCCTTTGCCATTTTTGCTTTCCACTTTCAAGCAAGGGGAGTCGTATGCCGGGCAGTGGTGGAAGCACATGACCAGCGAATTGATCGTGGGACCGGTCATGCTGTTTTTCCTTTGGCTTTCGTTCATGATCATGGGTTATGGCGGGAGTACGCAAACTGATGCGAGTAAAAATTATACGGACTCGAAAAATGCGATTCAAGTGACGGCGAATAAAGGTAATACGCCGAAAGATACGCCCAGCCTTTATGGTGCTGATGGTAAGCCACTTACTGATCCTACTTCCGACCAGCAGACTTATGCTTCTTCCTCCGGACTTGCCATGATTTCCAAGGCCATGGAAACAGAAGGTATAATTAATTTCGCTCTGGTTATCGGCATGCTAATCCTCTCGCTCTATATGGGCAAGCAGACTGGAGCGGCCGGCGCCGGCTTTGCGGGAAGCGCTTTGAGCTATCTGGACAAGGCCAGGAAAGGCGCGACCAATATGCCTTGGAGAGCGGGGAAGACCGGCTGGAAAGGGGCGAAGGCCGTGGGAGGCGGAGTTTGGACTGCGGGGAAATATGCCGGCAGAATGGTTGATGACAAATATGAACTACGAAGAAAAGCCGCTACGGCAATTTATGGTAAGGGTATTAGTAAAATACCATACGTGGGCAAGCTATTGGCCAAATATGCCAACAAGAAAGAATCAGACACGCAAAAGCGTGAAGATGAAGATATGACAAATGCATACAAAGTGAATAATTTTCAAACCTTAGGGTTTGGAACGGTCGCTAATGGTGGAATGACTGATGATGGGAAAAAGGGAGTGCTTTGGTATGCTAAAAATGGAACTTCCGCAGAAAAAAAGGCGGCTATGGAAAGAATTAATGATGTTGACTATCATGACACGGCTATTGATGATATAGAAAAGAAGGCCATGACTGAATTTCTTAAGGATATGAGAGGAAATATGACAAAAAATGGTATTAGTAAGGGATTCATGGATAATTTTGATGAAAAGATGGCGAAGAAAAACCAGATTATGGCTTTACGAGTTATGGGTCCAAAGGATTTTGGGAAGAGAGCAGCTAAAGGCGAGATAAACTTGAGAGAAATGTTTAAGAAGCTCAGAGGAGATGATGTTCCATTGTTTTTTGAGGCAATGGGCATAAAAGAGCCTACACAGAACGATAAAGGTAAATGGATCGGCGAATCTGTCGCCTCTCAGATGGCTTATAAATTGGGAGCAGATATTTATGATGGAGATTATAAGCGAGCCCAGGAAGATATTGAATCAATTCAGGAAGAGCATGTCAGAGATGCTTTGCTTAATGATAGGGGGGGGACATTTATGAAAGATATGAAGAGAAGGGCCACGAAAGATAAAGTTGATAGGAAGACAGGTAAAAAGGTTCAGGCTAGGGATGCTAATGGTGATCCTCTACTCGATAAGGAGGGTAAGGCGGTATATGAACAGGTTGTCGATGACAAAGTTAGGACAGGGTTTTTGCGTACTGCCATATCCAATGAGATGGATATCGGAGATGTTGCTGGGGCGTATCAGGAGGCAGATGGCAGCATTACAGCAGAAGGAAAAGCCGATTTGAAAACATTTATGGATACCTACGGCAAGCAATGGGCCAAGAACATAAAGGATGCGGAAAAAAGATGTCGAGATGTTATTAATAACGAGGCTAAGAGTGATCTTGAGCGTGAAGCGGCAAAGAAAGAATATAAAGGAATAAGTGCAAATATAAGCAATATTATGGGTTCCTTGGAATTTGATGGAAGCCCTGCGTTGTATGATGAGTTGCGTGGCAAGAGTGATGCTGATAAGGATTTTATGCGTGATACGGCAAGTGAAAATTTAGCAGGGCAATTTAGTGGTTATATTGCCAAAAATACGCGTGGATACACTAGTCAAGGTCAAATAGATGAAGCTCTCGATAAGGGTGAAATTGAGACCCCTAAGGAAGCAGAAGAGGCTAAGAAGGAGATGGAAGCTACTAAGAAATTGTTGTTCAACGCAAGGGGTACTATCGAAAAGGTTTCTCAAGGTGGTGTAAAATTTGCTCCTGATTTGATTCGCAAGTCAATAGAGGCAAATATGACAGTAGCAGAAAAAGAGGTCCAAAAAGGCGCAATAGATAGATTTATTGATTCGTTAGAGGATATGGTTATGGGGCAGAAAATGTCCGATTTGGCCAAAGTTAAGTTGGACGGAAAAAATAAACCCGAGACCAATATGGCATTGGCCGGGAAGTTAGTTGAGAAGAAGAAATCAACAGAAATAATTCAAATTCTTACCAATCCTCAGCAGTTTGAAAGAATTGGAGGCGCTTTGACTGAATATTTAGGACAATATATTGGCAAAGAAGAAGATAAAGACACGCCTGAACAAGTTAAGGCTTTATTGGCACTGGAAGAGGTGTACAAGAGAGTTACGAGGAATGTTAAGAAGGGAGCTACTACGCCGAAAGCTCCAGCGCAGATCCAAGCAGGCGAAGATATTGCAGGGATGGTAGCTCAAGCCGTAAATAAAGAAAAAGAAAAGAAATAGACGAATAAAAGTTTGACAATGCGTGTTGGTAAATTTTAGCAAACACTGATTTATATAATTAATTTTTAGAGGTAATGGCCTTAGATCAGCAATTAATTAATAATTTAAGGGAATCCAATCCATGGTTGGCTCCTTTTAATTTAAGTGATGAGGATTTTTATAATGTTACTTTGTATGTTTCAAGGGTATTATTGGGGTCTGATGGGTTAGAGGATTTTATTCCTAATTTAAAAGATTCTTTGCCTGATTTAGATTTTGAGATTATAGAGAAAATGGCCTTGGAAGCGGCAAAAGAAAATTTTTGGAATATGAGGGAGGATATCGGCGATGTGGAAGGATTTATCAAAAAGTTAGGAGGCACATTGCCTGAACAGGAAGAAGACGGAGCAGTTTCAGAGAAGCAAATATCAGAGAAAACCCCCAAGGATTATTTAATTAAAACAGAAATTCCAAGTCCGCAAATAAATATCCCCAACAATAGCTCGAAGTCCATGACTTTTTCTACCAAGGATGAAGAAGAAGTGAAGAAAATCGAAGTCCCTCCGGCCGAGGCCTACAAGTTGGATTATGACACCTTGGCAGATGATATTATTTCCAAATTCGGGTATAATGAAGATGATGGGGTGCTTCACAAAAGATTATCCAATATTATTATTTCCCGCTTTCGCGATGTGCGTGACGAGATGGAGAGCGTGGACGCTCTGACCAAGAGCCAGAAAGTGGGCGGGATGGAATTTAGCAAAGAGCAAGCTGAAGGGTTATTGAAATTAATCAAGGCAGAGCAGGAAGCATTCAAGCAGTATCATATTTCTAGTACTGAGCCGGTACAGAGGATAGAGTTTGTGGTCAAGAAGCCGGAAATTAGGAAAACGGAAGTGAGAGTCAAGACTTTGGAAGAGAAAAGGGCAGAGGAGATGGGAAAAGTGGGAGTTGTAAAGGTAGAAGAGAGTGTACCGGAAGTTATTAAAAAAGAGGAAAATGTATTAATTGAAAAGAAAAAAACGCAAGAAGAAATTGGATCTATTCCAACTATGGATGAGGAAGACGGCTTGCCAGTGCTTCGCATGCCTGAAGATTTAATGGTTAAACCGAAGATGGTTGAAGTTGGTGAGAATTTTCCCCTCCTTTCCAAGGAGGGGCAGGGGGAGGTTCTGAAAGTCGGAAATCAATCCCCAACCAGTGTTTTTAATAATGTTTCAAAACCCCTCCCTGCCTCCCCTTTGAAAGGGGAGGAGCCAGATCAGCCAAATGATTTTGTTGAAAATAAATCTATTCCAGAGAGTCCTGTCCCTATTGTTTCCAAAGTAGAAAAATCAACTCCCTTACCTCGTCCCGCACCCTATGTGACCGCTAGCAGTATTCCGCCAAGAGTGATGGAATCGCAGAATACTAGACGGCCTATCGTCGATGGCATTAAATTAGCCAAGAAGCTGACCGGCCCGATTGAGGAATTGTCCGGTATGACCATAATAGATTTCAGGCGTTTGGCGTCGACCCCAGCTGAGGCGATAAATGATGTGAGGAAAAAGATTCAATTATTGCAAGAGGAATCATATAATCGCAGAGCGGAAGGAGTTGAGGCTTGGTTTGAGAGTGAAGTCAATAAATTTTATCGTTTGCTGGGACAAACCAGTATGACCGAGGGCAAGAGCATTGATGATATTATCAAAGAAAGATTATTGTCGGGAAAGCCCACGCTGTCCCTGGAAGAATTTAATGCGGTGATGCAATTAAATAGTGAACTGAGGTACTAGTTATGCAACAAGTAGTCGTACCACAATTTCTCGATGTAGAGGACAAAGTAATCGGTCCTATTACCGTCAGGCAATTCATAGAAATGCTAATTGGCGGAATGTTGATTTTTATTTTTTATAAATTTTTTGATCTTTCCCTGTTTGCCGTATTGTCATTAATTGTCGCTCCCATTACGGCCCTTTTCGCTTTCATCAAGATTAACGGCCAACCTTTCCATTATTTCCTGCTTAATTATTATGCGACTTTCAAGAATCCTAAGCTGAAGGTTTGGAGGAAGATAGTTTCAATGGATGAAATCAGAGCCAGTCTTAAGTCGCCCAAAGAACATCGCATTCCGGTTGTGAAGATGGCCAGACAGCCGTTATCCAATTCAAAAATATCAGAACTCGCCTTGATTATTGATACAGGCGGAGTATATATGGGAGAGGAGTAGGAGTTCATAAAGTTCATAAAGTTTGTAAAGTTATAAAGTAATGAAAATAGAAAGATTTGAGGACATTGTGGCTTGGAAAAAAGCTGGAGGACTATCTTATAATGTATATGAAGAATTTAAAAGCAGTTGCGATTACGGTTTCAAGGATCAAATTCAAAGAGCATCTGTTTCTATTATGAATAATATCGCTGAAGGATTTGAAAGAAGAAGTAATAAGGAATTTAAAAATTTTCTGTTTATAGCTAAAGGTTCCTCCGGAGAGGTCAGGTCAATGCTTTACTTAGCCTTAAAATTAAAATACATATCAGGAGATAGTTTTAATAAATTGTATGATTCATCAGTAGAAATATCTAAATTAATATCAGGATTAATCAAAACTTTATAAACTTTATGAACTTGATAACTTTATAAACTAATCCCATGGATCGTGTTGCTACCAAGAAAACTCCATCAACGCAAGGACGCTTGCAAATAGCGGAAATTCGTGATGATTGCATTGTACTCAAGGACGGAACTCTTCGAGTCGTGCTTCTTGTCTCCAGTATTAATTTTGCCTTGAAATCCGAAGATGAGCAATCGGCTATTATCTCGGCTTATATCAGCTTTTTGAATCTTTTGGATTCTCCTTTGCAAATTCTGATTCAGTCCAGGAGATTGGATTTGGATGAATATCTGGTTTCTATCAAGGAAATGGAGAAGGGCCAGACCAATGAATTGCTAAAGTTGCAAATCTCAGAATATTATCAGTATATTTCTCAATTGGTTGAATTGGGCGATATTATGACCAAAAGATTCTATGTCATTGTCCCTTATGATCCGGCATCCAACAAGAAAAGAGGATTTTTCAATCGGGCGGGGGATGTGGTTTCTCCGACCGCTGTTATTAGCTTGGGGCAGAAGCAATTCACAGATAGGCATAGGGGATTATTTATCCTGGTTGATAAGGTTTTGACTGGATTATCAGGCATGGGCCTTCGAGCCACGGTTCTCGACACTCAATCGCTGATAGAATTATTCTATAATATTTATAATCCGGTAGTATCCCAGAGCGAAAAAATGCGCGATATTGATAAATTAAAACTTGAAGAAAATAATTATGTTTGAGCCCCAAGATATAAACAAAAACAATCTGCCGGAACCGGAAGGTATTCCTATTTCTAAGCTGACTCCTACTCAACAGAAAGAATTGGAGCAAGGCCAGGTTTCTTCGACTCAGGAATTATTGGAAGAAGAGCGGGTCTATCGCCAAGGAGTGGTGTCGGTCAAGGATTTGATTGCTCCGGCCTCTTTGGAAGTGACTTCCTCTTATATTAGGCTTGGCGAAATGTTCGTGAGGACGCTTTTTGTGGTGGAATATCCCAGGTATATCGCCATCGGTTGGTTTGCGCCCATTATTAATATGGATATAATCGCTGATATGTCGTTTTACTTCTATCCGGTGAAGACGGCTTTGGTGTTGCATCAATTGAAGAAAAAGGTAGGAAATATCGAGTCCGGGCTTATCGCGGCTGCCGAGAAAGGCGCTCCGAGAGATCCGCTGGCTGAAACCGCTTTCCGTGATATGGAAAAGCTGAGAGATGATTTGACTCAGGGCATCGAGCATTTTTTCCAAACGGCGCTATATGTCACCTTCTATGGCAAGACTTTGGACGATTTGAATCAGCTTTCAGAAAGGATAGAGAATTTTTTCGGCGCGCATTTGGTTTTTTCCAAGAGAGTTTTCTACCAATCGGAACAAGGATTTAATTCTACTTTGCCTATGGCTTTTGATGAGCTCAATATTTTGGTGAATATGAACACTTCGCCGGCGGCGAGCTCATTCCCTTTTGTCTCCTCGGATTTATCATCAGATAAAGGGATTTTGTATGGTATTAACAGGCACAATAACAGTTTGATCTTGTTTGACCGATTTTCGCTTCAGAATGCCAATGCCGTGGTTTTTGCCACTTCCGGCGCCGGCAAATCCTATGCCATCAAATTGGAAGTGCTTAGGTCTATGATGTTTGGCACCGAAGTCATAATTATTGATCCGGAAAGGGAATACCGTCATTTGTGCGATTCTGTCGGAGGCACTTATGTAGATATTTCTCTCAACTCTGAGAGTAAGATTAATCCGTTTGATTTGCCGAGAGCGGTTGGAGAAGATTCCAAAGCTGAAGATATTATTAGAAGCGGAGTAATCACGGTGAAGGGCTTGATAAGGCTGATGATCGGCAATGTTACTTATGAAGAGGATTCTATCATTGATCGGGCGCTTCTAGAAACTTATGCCAAGAAAGATATTACGGCCAGCGCTGATTTGAGTAAAGTGGAAATTCCCATTATGCAGGATTTCCAGGAAATTCTCGAAGGCATGGAAGGCGCGCAGGATATCGCTTTGCGTCTCAAGAAATACACGGAAGGAACTTTTGCCGGATTGCTCAATCAGCCAACCAATGTGGAGATGAATAATCAATTAGTGGTATTTTCCGTCAGGGACTTGGAAGATGAGTTGAAGCCGCTCGCCATTTACACTATTATTAATTATATTTGGAATGTAGTCCGTTCTCAGATGAAGAAAAGAATTCTAATTGTTGACGAGGCTTGGTGGCTGATGCAAAGGGAAGACTCGGCTAAGTTTATTTTTGCTCTGGTCAAACGTTGCCGTAAATATTATCTGGGAGTTACTACCATCACCCAGGATGTCAATGACTTTTTGACTTCGCCGTATGGACAGGCTATCGTAAATAATTCTTCTCTTCAATTATTGCTCCGCCAAGCTCCGGCAGCCATAGATTTGATTCAGAAGACCTTTTTGCTTACCGAAGGAGAGAAATATCTGCTTTTGGAAGGTGGTGTAGGAGAGGGAATATTCTTCGCCGGAGCCAAGCATGCAGCTATCAAGGTGGTTGCTTCATACTCGGAAGATCAGTTAATCACTTCTGACCCTCGCCAGTTGCTGGAAATTGAAGCGGCCAAGAAAGAATTTGATGAAGCGCTCGCGCAGGAGGGGGAAGAAACGGAGAAAAAAGAGGAGAAGGAAGCACCCGATAAAAGAGTCAAGAAAGAAGATCTTGGGGCTTTTGACCGAGAGAGGATTTAATTTTTTAATTTAAAATTTACGAACATGGATAGAAGAAAAAAAATTATTATTATCGCGCTAGCGGTTTTTGCGATTGCTTTGTTGGTATTTATTCTTTGGCTGGTTTTTGGCGCGAGAAATATTAATCACCGGCCGACTCAGCAGGGAAGTAATCCCAAAATTGTTACAGCAGGGAAGGCCACGGCGATTCTTCCGGTATCTTCTCCTGCGCGTTTGGCCGAAGAGAAGAAATATCCTCTGGGACTCAAGCAGTTGGCCATGTCTTTTGCTGAGAGATACGGGAGTTATTCTACGGATCTTAGAACGAAGAATATTGATGATTTGAAACCGCTCATGACTGATAGGCTTTGGCAAACATTTGAAGATAATATGAAAGAGGAAAGTTCTTCCACTGTCGGCGTCGTTACATTTCAAGGCATAACGACCAAGGGTTTGAGCGCCAATTTGGTCAGTTCGGACGCCAGCAGTGCCGTGATCATGGTTAGCACCCAGCGGATTATCTCTACGGGAAACCAAACCGATTCTACTGTAGCCTATAGGAAAATAAAATTATCATTTATAAAATCAGGCAATGTTTGGAAAGTCGATGACGCAATTTGGCAGTAAGATTTCCGCCACCATTGAGCTGGCACACGATTTGATTTTTCCCAAAAAGTGTCTGGGTTGCCATAAATTTGATAATTTTATCTGTAACGATTGTTTGGAAGCAATTTCGGTCAAGAATAATTTCTGCTGTCCTGTTTGTAATCGAGAAATGGTTTTGCCGAGAGTTTGCGCTGAGTGCGCGCATGAATCCGAGCTTGACGGTTTATGGATAGTATCTGATTATAATGACGAATTGGCGAAGCAAGCCATACATCTTATTAAATACAATTATTGTGATGAAGTCAGCGAGATTTGGAATAAGTTGATCGCCAAGTATTTTTTCCAGGAAAGATTCTGGTTGGATGACGCTTTGCTCTTGCCTGTGCCTCTTCATCGGCGTAGGTATTTGGAGAGGGGATTTAATCAGTCCATGATAATTTGTGAGATTATAAATAGAATTAAGGGCAATGCAATCAGCGATCGAATTATAAAGAGGAAGAGTTATGGTCGGCATCAGGCCACGCTTGATTTCAGCGAGAGAAAGAATAATATTGTTGGTTGCTTCCAGATGGTTGTCAATACGGATTGCCAGAAAGAGCCAGGGAAAGTAATAATATTGGTAGATGATGTCTATACGACTGGAGCGACTATGGCTGAGTGCGCAAGGACGTTGAAAATGGCTGGTTTTGGGAAGATTTATGGCTTTGCCATGGCTAGGGGTTGAAATTTTTGTGTATAAATGTTAGAATAATCAAGATTATAGGGTAATTTAAAATAATAATATGGAGAGATGGCTGAGTGGCTGAAAGCGGCAGGTTGCTAACCTGTTATACGTCTTTTTGGGCGTATCCAGGGTTCGAATCCCTGTCTCTCCGATGAACGAAGTGAATTGTCTGGAGAGGTGCCAGAGTGGTTGATCGGACCAGTCTTGAAAACTGGAGTCCCCTTAAAAGGACCGCGAGTTCGAATCTCGCCCTCTCCGAAGCGAGCAATAATTTTTAAAAATATGGAAGGAGGACAAAACAATAACGAGCGCAAGCTGAGTCAAATCGTGTATTCTTGGGATTATCCCGAATACATTAAATACCGCAAGGATGTCTGGTGGTATGTGATTTCTCTTTTGGTTTTGGTTGGTGCTGTGACTTGGTGTTTTCTGGCCAGCAATCCCTTGTTTGCTATTTTCCTTATTTTGTTTTATTTGGTGACTTTACTCCATGAAAACCGCAATCCCGAAGTGATAGATTTTGTCATTACTAGTGAAGGCATCAAGGCAGGCAGGAACTTTCATTATTTCAGAGAGATAGACCATTTCTTTATCGTTTATGAAGAATTAGGCATCAAGAATTTGTATTTGCAATTCAGGAATCCTTTGAAGGGAAGATTGGTCGTGCCTTTGGATGGTCAAGATGCGGTTAATATCAGAAGATTTTTGCTTAAGTATTTGAAAGAAGATTTGGAAAGGGAAATTGAACCTATATCTGATAGATTGCGTCGTTGGATGAGGTTGTAAATTACGCGTCCGTAGCTTCCGCCAGAGGCGGACAGGCAGGGGATATTTTGTCCTTATAGCTCAGTTGGATAGAGCGTCAGCTTGCGGAGCTGAAGGTCGCAGGTTCAAATCCTGCTGGGGACATAATCAAAATACTAAGGTTCAATTCCTGCCGGACGCAATAATAAAATTTTCATGCTTTCTCTAAACTCTCCAATTTCGGATATAAGTGGCATAGGAAAAGCTTTGGCTAAGAGATTTTCAAACATTAATCTTGAGACGGTTTCCGATCTCATTTTTTGTTTTCCGTTCAGATATGAAGACTACGGCAAGGTTATTAGTATTAATGATTTAAGCGTTGAGCAGACCGCGACTATCCTTGGCACGGTTGATTTGATTTCCAATCGGCGGAGCGCTCGCAAGCGAAAAATGCTCACCGAAGCCATAGTCAGTGATGTATCGGGCAGTGTGAAAATCGTTTGGTTCAATCAGCCTTGGATCGGCAAGAGTTTGCGTCAAGGAGATAAGCTCTATATTTCAGGGAAGGTGACAGGAGATATGTTCAATGTCTATTTTAATTCCCCAATGTATGAGAAGTATTCTTCTAATTTCAGTCCCATGGGGATTATTCCCGTGTATTCCTCGACTGAGGGCTTGTCTCAAAAACAAATCAGGACGGTAATTAAATCAGCTATTCATCTGATTGATTCCATCGAAGAATTTTTGCCCGTTGAAATAATAAAAAGGGAGAATTTGATGGGCTTGTCGCAAGCGCTTAATGCTGTTCATTTTCCAAAGGATATGATTTCGCTCGAGAAGGCAAGACGAAGATTGGCTTTTGATGAGTTGTTTTTGGTTCAACTTTGGTCGCAGGCTCTCAAGAGGGAAAACGCTTCGCAGAAAGCCATAGCGCAAAAGTTTTTTGAGGCTGAGACTAAGGAATTTATTGCTAAGCTTAAATTTGAGCTTACTTTGGATCAGAAAAGATCAGCTTGGGAAATAATGAAGGATATGATGCGTCCAACGCCGATGAATCGTTTGCTTAACGGCGATGTGGGATCAGGCAAGACGGTGGTGGCGGCTCTGGGTATTTATCAGAATTATCTTAATGGCGCCCAAAGCGCTATTATGGTGCCGACAGAGATTCTGGCTATGCAACACTATAAGAATTTACATAATTTATTTGCAGGCACGGAATTGAAAATAGGATTAATGACCCGAACACAAAAATTGTTCAAGGGAGAAAAAATATCCAAAAATAAATTTATCGAGAAGTGCAAATCAGGAGAAATTGATCTCATTGTGGGCACTCATGCCTTGATTCAAGATGGAGTAGAATTCGCCAAATTGGGCTTGGCGATTGTGGATGAACAGCACAGATTCGGGGTGGAGCAAAGACATAAATTAATAAAAAGAGGGGAGGAAGCCAGAAGACCTCATTTCCTCTCTCTTACGGCTACGCCGATTCCTCGATCTCTGGCTTTGGTCGTTTACGGTGATTTGGATCTGTCTTTGATTAAGCAAATGCCCAAAGGGCGCAAGAAAATTTTGACCAAAATCGTTCCGCCGGATAAGAGAGGTGAGGCTTATAAATTTATTGATTCTCAAATTAAATTGGGCAGGCAGATTTTTGTGATTTGTCCTTTAATTGATCCGTCGGATAAATTGGGCGTGCGGTCAGTGACTGAAGAATTCGAGAAATTGGATAAATTTATTTTTCCGCATTTATCTGTGGGTTTGCTCCATGGAAGATTGAAATCGGAGGAGAAGGAAGAAGTGATGAGTAAATTTGCCGGTGGTGAATTGAAAATTTTGGTTTCTACTTCCGTAGTCGAGGTGGGTGTGGATGTGCCCAACGCCAGCATTATGATGATTGAAGGAGCAGAGAGGTTCGGATTGGCCCAGCTTCATCAATTCCGAGGGCGAGTGGGCCGGGCAGAATTCCAATCGTTTTGTTTCTTGTTCAGCGACAGTGATGATATGAAGTCTATTCAAAGGTTGAAGTATTTGGAGCAATGCCATGACGGTTTTGAGTTGGCGCAAAGGGATTTGGAGCTTCGCGGATCCGGAGCTATACATGGCCAAGAGCAATCAGGCTTTGCGGAATTTCAAATCGCGGACATCAATGATCTAGAGCAAATAAAAAAGGCGAAGGAAATCGCCGAAGAGTTAGCCGTTGAGGGGTTGGAGAGGTATCTCGCGTTGCTTAAGAAATTAGAAGATTATAAATTTACTTATCATCGGGAATAGGGATGTCATTGCGAGCGAGCCCTCAAGGGCGAAGCGTGGTAATCCCGCGGGATCCCCACGGTCGGTTGATTACAACCTCCCTCGGGATGACAGTTAAGATTTCGAATTTATTAATTTTATCGCTTCTCTTATATCTCTAACCGCAATTTTATTGTTATCATATTTCATAGCCGGATAGTAAGGCATGATTATTTTCTCGAATTTTAATTTCAGCGCTTCTTTGATTCTTTTCTCTGGTTGAGGCACGGTTCTGATTTCTCCGGATAATCCCAATTCTCCAAAGAGGATAGTTTTTTTATTGATGGGAATGTCTAGATAGGCGGAGACGATGCATAGAGCCACGGCCAGATCAATGGAAGTGTCTTTGACTTTGAGTCCGCCGGTAACATTGAGATAAATATCCTGGTTGGTTAAATTTATTTTCGCGATTTTGCATAGCACCGCGATAACCATTTGTAAGCGGTTGAGATCATAGCCGGTGGATTTCCTTTGCGGATAGCCGAAGGAAGTTTTGGAAGTGAGCGCTTGAATCTCGATGAGAAACGGCCTGGAGCCCTCGAGTACGGCGGAAATAGCTGTGCCGGAAGAAGCAGAATTTACTTCCTCGAGGAAGATGTTGGAAGAGTTTTCAGCAACTTTAAGTCCCAAAGAAGTCATCTCGAAAATTCCGATTTCTCCGGTTGAGCCGAAACGATTTTTGGCGCCACGCAGGATTTTATAATAATTCTGATTGTCATTTTCTAGATATAATACTACATCGACTAAATGTTCCAGAGTTTTGGGGCCGGCCACCACGCCGTCCTTGGTCACATGGCCGATGATGATAATAGGAATTTCTAATCGTTTGGCCACGGCAATGAGTGAGGAGGCGCAGGCGGTTATCTGACTGACTGAGCCGGAAGATCCCGTGGCCTCATCGCAGGACATGGTTTGGATGGAGTCGATGATTGCCAACTCGGGCTTTTCTTGCTCGATGGTGGCGGAAATTTTGCCGATGTCGGTTTGGGGCAGGAAAGTGAAATTATCCAGATTTATCTTCAACCTCTCGGCGCGGATTTTGATTTGATTGGCTGATTCTTCGCCGGAGATATAGAGTGTGCGGGTTATGCTCTGGGCGATTTGCAGAGCCAGAGTGGATTTGCCTACGCCCGGATCACCGCCGAGAAGAATTAGAGCACCCTTGACTATGCCTCCGCCGAGTACGATGTCTAATTCGGAAATCTTGGTTTGCAGACGGATAGAATCATTGGATTTGAATGAGCCCAGATTTATCGGCGCATCAGGAGTTGCAGTATTTTCCGGCTTCACTGATTTCTTGTTTTCTTCTTCGACAAGCGTGCCCCATTTCCCGCATTCCAAACAGCGCCCTTGCCATTTCGGGTATTGGGCGCCACAGTTGGAGCAGGTAAATATGGTGGTGGGTTTGGACATGTTTATTTTCTTATATCTATATGCCAGCAATTATTTTGAGTTTCATTGATAACCCTGTATCTGGTGCCATCAGTAGTGCTTAAGATATAAGCTGGTTGGGCTTGTTTTATTTGGTCACCAGTTGGGGCAACATTTGAAGATGTCCCATCTTTGTAATACCAGAAAGCCGGTGTTTTGCCATTTGTTAGCGATTGCATGTAAGTATTAAAGTTTGCATTTGTTCTGTCAATATCTATTGCTTCATAAGTTCCATGGGGTCCGTTTCCTTGACGAAAAGCTTCATTTATGCCGATTGTATTGCAATTACCGCCATTAGCTTGACTACAGCCATCAGCCAGTCCATTGACTACACCCTTTAAATCTGGCTTAAGATTTTCAACTTGTTGTCCATTTTTATTTTGGATTATTTTAGAAAATCCGTCTACATTTCCTTTTTTTACTGGGGTTGAGGCGGCAGTCATGCCTGATGTGTCTATTGCGTCAAGGTTAACCTCTCCCATCTGATAATCTGTTGTGCTGACATTAATCGTATTGAGAGACAAATCTTTCATAATTAACAGCCTAGGATTAATAAAGGAAAGCGCGGTATAAGACAGTAGGGCCAAAGTCAATCCGATCAAAGCAGAAGTGATCGTTTTTTTAGCTTCCCCGACAGCCGCAGAGCTTCCTCCGGACATGAGCCAGCCAGCTCCGCCGTAGATAAGCATGCCCATGGCCAATAACCCTGCCAGACCCACTAAGAATTTATACCAAATAGCAATATAATTTCCCAGGATATTGCTGTCAGGAGCGATGGGCACGGCTACATTTGTAAAATACTCTCCGATGCTTACATTGGGAGTCCAGGAAAGCTGTCCAGTATGATCGGTTGCAGGAGTAGGCTTAGTAGCGGGGGCAGGTGCTGGGGCGGGAGGAGTATAAGCATCACCTGCGCTACCTGGCTTATCGGCATCTTTAGCATGCCACATATATATAGGTGAAGGAGGTGTTGGTGTAGGAGTCTGTACGGGCGTAGCAGGAGGAGCAACTGTCTCTTGACCCTGATTTTTCCCGGCAGAGTCAAAGCTGTTATTGCTTCTGCTGAGATTCACGCTTTCTCCTACAGGAGAGGCATTATATATTTCACCATTGCCGTTTTCATAATAATATCCAGTAATTGATGTTATGTCTTTAGTACTCCTATAGACCGGATAAGTCACATCTCCAATATATACGGTTCCCACACGATCGTCGGCTTTTATCTGTTGAGGCAAGAAAAAAGAAAAGCACAATACTGATGTTAAGCAAAAGCAAATAATTTTCCAATTTTTCCAAATCATAAGTTAGGGCTGATTTTATTTTGGAACTGGTATTCCATTTTGTCCGGCATAATAACGATAGTAGCTACCGGACAGAGTTTGATATCTTGGTTCAAGGCTAGTGAGGGGTTGGTTGGCATTGTCGAAATTATGAGAAGAGAAATAACGAATTGGATTGTCTCTTTGATCGGCAGGAAGTTTATTATAAAGACCGCTTAGGTATTCGGCCTCCACCTTTGTACTTAAGGCATCATCATTTTGCAGAGCTAGTTGAATTTGTACATTACTCATTCCGGCGAAGGCGTTGGGATCTGTAATTTTTGCTGTCTCCGGAGTTATTCGAAAAATACCAGCCGCGCCATTCTCGCCAACTAAAAGTGGTTTTTCCCCCTCTACAGCAGCAATAGTTTGCATGATGGCTTTTCCATTAGGTCCTAGTGGATATTTGGAGAGGTTGGCGTCTATTTGTGCGCCCAAATTTAATCCTTTTTGTAGCCATTTATCCTTTGTGGCTTCACTATCCGTTGGCGCTGCTCCTGGTGGCAGTACGCCATTATTAAGATTAATATTTACATTCCCCATCTGATAATCCGTTGTGCTGACATTAATCGTATTGAGCGACAAGTCTTTCATAGTTAGTAATCTAGGATTGACAAAGGAAAGCGCAGTATAAGATAGCAGAGCCAAAGTCAATCCTATTAAAGCAGAAGAAATAGTTTTCTTGGCTTCTCCCACAGCCGCAGAGCTTCCTCCGGACATGAGCCAGCCGACTCCGCCATAGATAAGCATGCCCATAGCCAAGAGTCCGGCGATACCAACTAAGAATTTATACCAAATAGCAATATAATTCCCTAGGATGTTTCCGTCAGGAGTAATATCTACTTTTTTGTCTTGAATATATTCCCCGATACTCACATTAGGAGTCCAGGAAAGCTGTCCAGTATGATCGGTTGCAGGAGCGGGCTTGGTAGCGGGGGCAGGTGCTGGGGCGGGAGCGGGAGGAGGAACATATCTTTCAGCTTCACTTGGACTCATTGGTGTCGCTTCTACCCCTCCATTTATATTATTAATATCAATACTAAAAGGATAATTTCTATCACTACGTGTCCAAGCCATCCCCCCGTCCACGGCAGTATAGCCAGCGGTATAGGTTACTCCGTTTATTGTTATAGTATCTCCAAACTCTGGCTCAACTAAAAGGGATGGATCCTTTCCGGTTAAATCTTCCGCCCTCACCTGACTTACAAAAATTGGCATGAAAAAGAATAAAATAAAAATGATAGTTGTTATTATTATTTTTCTTTTATTTTTCATATTTTTTATTTTTTTCGTCATTCCGGAATCCAGGTTTGAATTAATTTACAATTTAACCTGGATCCCCGCCTGCGCGGGGATGACAGCTACGGCTATCCCTCATTTAATTCCACTTAATTATTCGTTTCAACCGTGCTGACAATACCCGGATTGATTTTGACTGAAGTTGTGCTGGTTGTAGTAATTGTCGTGTCAGTTGGGGAAGCGATTTTTTTTTGATTGGAGTTTGGGCCGAAGATGGCGAGAA
>CAIPBY010000064.1 GCA_903863425.1 Candidatus Buchananbacteria bacterium
ACTTCGCAGATTAGAAAGATTACGGCCAATACCGCTACCACCTTAACGGTAGCAACATTAACGTTGCAAGGTGTCGTCGGTACTTCCCGTTATGTGATTTATGACATGAACGCCTTTGGCCGAGATTCGCAATACAAAATTCCCGCTCAAGGCAACGACGGCTGGGCGACTGCCGGATCTACTGCCACTTCACTTGAAGACACCACTAAAACTTGGATTCCCGGCCAGTGGGTGGGATATACTTTTAAGGTTTTATGTGGCACCGGGTTTGATCAAGGTGAAATAGCCATTACTGCTAATACTGCTACAACCTTAACTATGTCAGGATTTACTCCTGATGTAACAACCAAATATCGCATTATGGATACTTGGGGTATTGCTACCGGTACTTTTGCTGCCATTACTCTTCAGGATACGACAAAAAAGTGGACTGTCAATCAGTGGCTTGGTAAAACAGTCAGACTTAACTGTGTTAGTGCTGCGTCAGCGCCCAGGGAAACGATTATTTCTGGCAATACCATTGACACATTGACATTTGCCACAATAACACAGCTAACAGACGCTATGAGTTGTTATACTATTCTCGAGCCGGCTATTAGGCAGATAGGCATTCAAGCGATGTGGAATTATGGCACAACCTTACCCGCAGAAAAGGGCAAATATCTTTTTGTCCCTCGTGGCGGTACTTTAGTGGGCGCCGGTACTAATTTGATTGACAGATACGACATTACTCTTGATAAATGGGAGGTGACGCTTTTTCAGAATCCGCAAGCAGAAATTCAGACGCTAGGATCGCAATGGTCTTATGATGGCGGGGATTATATTTATTGGTCTCCGTGTGGCGCTACCGGTACCAGAATTTTTCGTATTCATATCAGTAATTTAACAGTTGATTGTTCTGGCCAAAATCCTTATGCACATGGCGCTGGCATAGCAGGCAATAGGATGGAAATTATCACTACGGCGGACGGATTGGAATATTTGTATTTAATGAGGTCAACTGGCGCTGAGTGGTGGCGAACATTATTATTTTGGACTTAACATAAATTTATGAATGTAGATTATCTTATACAATTATTGAATAATCGGTTGGGGGCTCTAAATATGGCCAAAGATCAGGCTTTTATGGCTGGTGATTTGGATCGAATTAATATTTTAAGCAAGGAAATAGAAGGGGTGACCGATACATTGTACAGATTGAGCCTCTTGGCTAGTATTAATGCGGCGGCCGTTAATACTGGTTCGACCGAATCAGCCGTGGTGACTGCCGGAATGGAGGCCATGAAGAATACCTCGGTAACTATTGATAATGCTACGGGTTGCATGGCTGAGTATGATATTTCCACTTATGCCACTGATCCGCTCCATGAACAAAAAATAGCTGACATTTTGGAGTCGATGGGCGCTATGAACGGCGCTGAGCAGATTGATGTTTATATCAATAATGAAGCGATTGGCAGTCCGGTGACGGGAGCAATGGTTTATGAGGCAACTCAAAAATATAACGTTGATCGTCGTTTGGCCTTGGCGATAATGGAATTAGATTCGCGTTTTGGCACGGCAGGCGTGGCGGTTAGTACGCTTAATCCTGGCAATGTGGGTAATACCGGCACCTCGACTAAGATTTATAATTCCTGGGCAGAGGGTGTAGATGCAGTAGCTGAATGGCTTAGTCGCCATCGCGGTAAAACCACCATTCCGGTTGAACCACCAATCGAGCCACCAGTTGAACCACCGAAAATAGAAATTCCCCCGGTAGTTGAAGCAAGTAGTACTCCTGAGGTTCCTGTTGTCGCCAGTTCTACTGACGAAATAATTTATAATCAAACATCGACTGTGCCATAAAATATTTAGAGGAGGGATTGGTTGCTAAAACTAAAACAACAGAAACATGGATGAAGAATTAAAGCAAAAGTTTCTTGAGTTTGCAGAATATTTAGAGGATATTCGGAAGAAAATTTATGGAATATTAGTAATTTTTTGTCTATGCTTTTTGGTTGGTTTTTTCTTTTCCGGTAATTTATTATCATATTTAATTAAGTTCTTTAATTTATCTAATGCTTCTATTGTCAGTACTTCGCCCTTTCAATTTTTGGATTTAGCGATGAGCGTTGGTCTTTTCTTGGCTTTTATTTGCTGTTTACCATTGATTGTTTTTCAGCTTTATAATTTTACCAAAGAAGGATTAAATAAAAGGGAGAGAAGATGGTTTTTATTAATTTTACCACTATCTTTGTTGTTGTTTTTGGTGGGTTTTAGCTATGGATTTGGTATCTTGTATTATGCGCTTGATACTATTGCCGGACTTAATGTTTCTCTTGGCATTCAAAATTTATGGGATATTGGTAAGTTTATTTATGAAATATTCCTAACCTCTGTTCTTCTTGGCTTGTTGTTTGAGTTTCCAATTGTGCTAACTTTTTTTGTTTCTGTTGGAATCTTGGACGTAAAGTTTTTAAAAACTAATCGTCGTGTGGCCATGGTTGTAATGTTTGTTATTACGGCACTATTACCACCGACTGATGGCGTTTCTTTGGTTGTTATGGTTATTCCCATGATCGTGATTTATGAAGTGACGATTATTATAAATAGTTGGCTGTTTAAAAATAAAAAACCGATTGTCATGGATGTAGTTTCAATTTGATGAATAAGATTATCAAACAATTATTAATTTTTAGTCTATGTGGCCTGGTTTTATTTCAGGCTGGCTTGGCGTTGGCTGCCTATGAGCGGTATTCGGTAGGCGATGATGTGACGATTGGTGAGTTTGTTTATGATGATGATTTTCAGCCGACTACCACTCCTTGCTGGGTGACAATCACCAGTCCGACCAGTACTGTTGTAGTAGATAATATAGAAATGACCAATGGCGATCGTGGTTGGCATTATTATCCTTTTCTGTCTGTTTATGCTGAGGGAATTTGGCCGACAGTGATGACTTGTGGCAGTTCGACGACCGGCGATTTGGCTCGTTTGGATAAGACATTTATAGTCAAAAATACTGCGGTTGTGGCCGTTTCAACAACAGCAGAAATTGCCAACGCTGTTTGGGATCATGGCGAGAAAACCTTAACTGATTATGCCACCTCATCAATGGTTTCGGCTATTTGGGGTGTGGCTACCTCAACTTTCACTACGGTTGGCAGTGTTGGCAATTATTTGGTTACAAATTTAAATTCAACTATTTCTGGTATTGCCGGCTCAGTTTGGTCTAATTTAAATGGTATTACCAGGTCTCTGACTTCCGCTATAATTGGTACCGGGACTGAGAATTTAGCGACTGAAAGTAATGTTACTAACGCCTCCAGCTCACTCGCCAGTTTGATTGGCGCAATAAGTTTTGATACCAGTACTTTGGCGACTAGTGCTTCAATTGTCACTTTGTCAGAACAATTGACCGCCGCTTCCACCTCACTGGCTTTAACTATTCCATCAAGTATTAATGACTATACCAGTTCTACTGTCAGTAGTGCTTCTTCCTCACTCCTTGCTTTACTTTCCGGATTGATGACTTCCAATACTAATATAGTTACTAGCACTATCAACAATACTATTACTTCTGCCTCGTCATCACTTTCCATTCAAATAGACAATGCCTCATCATCACTCTCTGATCAAATTGCTTTTGCCTCTACTTCTCTATATTCCACGCTTAATGCTAGTATCTTAAGTTCGTCTAGTTCGTTGGCTAGTTTGATTGGTGCTATTAGTTTTGATACCAGTACTCTAGCGACTAGCGCTTCAATCGTCACTTTAGCCGATCAATTAACCGCTGCTTCCACCTCGTTGGCCTTAACCATTCCTTCCAATATTAATGCTACTATTACTGGTGCCTCTAGCTCTCTTGCTAGTTTAATTACTTTAAGCACAACTGGCTTGGCCACTTCATTGGAAATTACCACTTTATCAGAACAATTAACCGCCGCTTCTTCTTCGCTGGCCTTGACTATTCCCTTAAATATAAATGATTATACTAATACTACTGTTGGTAATGCCTCTTCCTCTCTTTTTGCTTTACTCTCTGGTCTAATGACTGTTAACACCGATGCTATCACTGGTCAACTTGCTTCAAATACTAATATAGTCACCAGTACTCTTAGTGCGCAAATAGATCTGGCCTCATCATCACTTTCTGGTCAAATCGCTTTTGCCTCTTCCTCTTTGTCTGGTCAGCTAGCCGACACTCAGCAAGTTCTTACCACGATGATTGGTAATGCCTCTTCCTCCTTATATTCCACGCTTAACGCCAGTATCTTAAGCTCGTCTTCATCATTAGCCACACTCATTGGTGCCATTAGTTTAGATACTACTGGCTTGGCAACCAGCGCTTCAATCGTCACTTTGTCTGAACAATTAATTTCCGCTTCCACCTCACTGGCTTTAACTATTCCCTCATCAATTAGTGTAACAATTAATAATGTATCCAGTTCGTTGGCTAGCTTAATTGCCGGCATTACTCCAACTGATACCGGTGCCCTAACTACGCAAATCAATAATGCTTCATCATCTCTGGCTGCTTTAATTACTGCAACTGGAGATACTCTTGGTGGTAAAATTGATAATGCCTCTTCTTCTTTATCTGGCCAAACAGTAATAAATGGTTCATTGGGCAGTTGGAATGTGGCCATGTCAAATGTTGATCGGGTTTTAATTGGTCAGAAATACAAGGCTAAGGTTTATGTAACAAATTATAAATCAGTTCCAACTAATTCTTTTGTTGTACCTAAAATTAGCCTATATAACAATAATGGCAATTTAGTGACAGAAAATATCAGCATGACACTTGGCACCTCAACCGGATCTTATAGCTATAATTATACGATTCCTGATTTATCTGAAGGATTATGGGAAGCAGAGGTAAAAACGGAAGTTGAATCTGGTAAAATTATTACCACCAATGATTATTTTGCGATCGAGGGTTCGCCGGCGCAAGTCAGTATTATAGATGTTATTGACAAAGAAACTCCGAATATTTCTGCTCAGGTTCTTATCACAAATGAGGGTTCAGCTGATTATGAATATCATTATGAATGGTGTGTGGTTAATAATGTAAATTATGCCTGCCGTGGTGGTCATGATTTGTTTTATGGCTCAGCTTCAAAATTAGTTGAGGTGGGTTCATCCACGTCTCCAATTTTAACTGCTGAGGGGATTGCCCCTGGAAATTATTATTTCAAATTAGTTGTTTATTATGGTATGGAAAAATCTGGCGCGTCTAGATATTTTACTGCAGTGGCACCAGTAACACCGGCGACTTGCGGTAATGGCTCATGTAGCGGGGGAGAAACTTGCTCTAGTTGCCCGGCTGATTGTGGTGTTTGTCCTGGCGGAGGCGGTGGTGGTGGAGGAGGAGGCAGTATTATACCTCCGGTAGCGCCGGCGACAACCACTCCAGTAGTTCCGACGACTTGCGATGGCGCCGACTTTAATCATGACAAAAAGGTTAACTCCGTTGATTTTTCTATTTTGTTGGCTTTTTGGAAAACTGCCTGGCCGTTTAAAAACTCTTGTGTGGACGTTAATAAAGATAAACAAGTAAATTCCGTTGATTTTTCTATTTTAATGTATCAATGGGGCAAAAAAATATTATGAAATTAAATTATTTTTTATTTAGTTTGTTGTTAATCCTATTTCCAACTGTCGTCTTTGGGGCTGGTATTAGTATTGAGCCTCGTAATTCATCACCGGCCTTGGGCGATACCGCTATTTTTGATGTTTATCTTGATACTGATGGTCAAACAATCAATACTGTTGACGGTTCAATATTATTAGTTGATCAAAATAAATTATTTTTTCAAGACTGTTTTACGGCTAATTCTATTTTCTCTCTTTGGCCAAGCCAACCGGCATATAATACCAGAAACAAAATTATTTCTTTTATTGGTGGTGTTCCGGGCGGAATTAAAACTTCTCATGGTTTATTGTTTAGTTTAATATTTTCGGCTAAAGATGCGGGAGAGGTAGTATTTAGTCCCAAAAAAATCGTAGCATATTTGAATAACGAAAAGGCGACACCAGTTAATGTCAACGGTCAAAGTCTTAGCCTTGTTATTGCTGAGAAAGCAGAGGCAGGAATGAAAAACGATTGGCAAACATTAATTGCGAGTGACAAAATTCCACCATTGCCATTTATTATTACTCTAAATCAAGATCAAAATTTATTTGGTGGTCAAAAGTTTATCAGTTTTGCGACTACTGACAATGAAACCGGGATTGACTATTATGAAATTAAAGAAGGAAAATTTCCACCAGAAAGAGCGGAGATTCAATATGTCTTACAAGATCAAACTCTGCAGAACGAGATAACTGTCACCGCCTATGATCGTGCAGGCAATGGGCAGGTGGCCACTTTATCTGGTGTTAAAAAATCAGACCCCAAACCAAGTTCTTTCCGAATGGGCTGGTGGGTTATTGGATTAGTAATTATCTTATTATTAATTATTCTTGTGAGACGTAAATTAAAGATGAAAAATAAGTAAAAAAAAGTTATAATATCAATAATGAATAATTAAAATAGTTATGGAAAATATTAAAAATAGTAGTAGTCGCTTTAAGGGTTTTTCTTGGTCTTGGGTGCTTATGATAGTTATTGTTATTGCAGTTGGCTTGGGCGGGTATGTTTATGGTCAAATGGGATCAAAGAAAAATAATGTATCAAATAATAAAAACAGTGCAAGTGTAGAGGCGGATCGTAAAATTAATGAAATCGTCGTGAAGGTTGGATTATTAATGGAACTGCCGAAAGATGAAACTCCAGCCATGATTACTATTATTGATAAGAGTAAATTGACTAATGAAGCTTTTTTTGCCGATACTCAAACTGGCGATCAGGTGTTGGTTTATGGCCTGGCTCGCAAAGTTATAATTTATCGCCCGGCAACTAATAAGATTATCGAAGCCACGACCTTTATTCTACCAACAACAAAATAAATGGTTTTTTTTAGTAGGAAAACAATTCATTTAAAATACTTTTTAACGGCTTTGGTTTTTTTGGCTGGTATTTTCTTTGTATTGCCAGTTGATGCGGCGACGATTTCTTTAAGAGCATCAGCCGGCAGTGTTAATGTTGGCGGAACTTTTACTGTTAAAGCATTAATTAACACTCAAAGCGAAAGTATTAATAATGTTGAATCGGCCATTAATTTCCCTAATGACTTAGTGGAGGTGACTTCAGTTAGTACTCAGGGTTCTATCTTATCATTATGGGTAGAACAGCCGAGCTTCCTCAATTCTTCTGGCGTAGTATCCTTTAATGGTGGTGTTCCTAATCCTGGCTATAATGGCAGTGGTGGGACGATTGTGACGATTAATTTTAAAGCCAAAAGTCCCGGATCAGCCACTATTTATTTTTCTGGCGCGGCTGTTAGAGCCAACGACGGCTTGGGCACTGATTTGTTAAGTGGGCAAGGTTCGGCTAGTGTGACAGTTAATGGCACGGCAGTTGCTGAGCCAAAACCGCCGACTGCTCCTGAAGTTGAGAAAATGACAAATCCGGTAATTTATTCTTCAACCTATCCTGATCAAAATTCATGGTATTCTGCCAAAAGCGGTTCAGTCAGTTTCAAATACCCTGCTGGTGCCTCAACTGTTCAAACGTTGATTGGCAATAATCCTTCAAATACGCCTAATGTTTCTTATACCCCGCCGATTACTAGCAAGACGATAGGTAATCTTACTGATGGTGTTTGGTATTTTAGTTTCAGATATAAGTTAGATGGTCAGTGGTCCAATGTAACACGCTATAAGATTCAAATAGATACTGTTGTGCCAAAAAATTTATCAGCAGAAACAGTTACTACTACTGCTGGACTAGTGGCGTTAAATCTTAAAGCTGATGACTCTCATTTAGATCATTTCGAGATAAATATTGATGGTAATCCTGGCCTTATAGTGTCCCTTGAACAAGCTAGCCAGCCGGTAGTCTTGCCTAATCTTACTGGTGGCACGCATCAGGTCAAGATTGGCGCTTATGATAAGGCGGGTAATAAGGTGGAAATTACCAAAGAAGTGATGGCAGAATTTGCTCCGTCGCCTGTCGTGGTTGCTCCAGTAGTAGCAACTCTTACGCCTGTAGTTGCCCCCATTATTCCTGCTAGCATAGCTTGGCCGAATATTAGTATTCCTTGGCAGAATGTATTACCGGTCATTGGCTGGTTGCTTCTAATCTTCTTCTTACTGTATGGCTGGTATAAATTTCTTATTGCCAGAAGGAAATTACTCGTGGCCAAGAAAAGAGCCGATCAAGCATATATGATGCTATTAGATCAAGCCGACGGGCAGATTGAGATATTAGGCAAGTCATCTCAGAAACGTCGATTAGTTAAATCGGAAGCAGTGGCCTTGTCTGACTTAAAGCAGATAATCAAGAAAATAAGGGAACTTAAGGAGAACGAGGATTAATTAAAAAATAAATTAAGATAACAAAAATACGCTTCGATGTAATACCGGGGCGTATTTTTTGTATAATTTTTCCTTGATTATTTGGTCAAGAGTTTATTTCTTCTTGGCCATGTCGCCAACATCTTTCTTTGTGTCGTCATCTTTGAAGGCGCCACGTAGGTTTTTGATTGCTTCAACGATGCCTTTGGTGAGCTCGGGGATCTTTTTGGCTCCGAATAAAAGAACCAAAATAACGGCAATTATGATGATTTCTTTTGTGCCTAATCCAAACATAGGTTTGTGGTTAATTTATTGCTTGAATTAATTATACCATTATTAAAATTGGTAAGCAATAGTTTAAAATAGTTATCCACAAAGGATTATATTTAAGTTGTTTCAAAATCTCATTTTGTGTTATAATAATATCAACTTTATAAATTTTTTGTCTCAAAAATTATCAGGTGACAAAGAAAAAGAATACAAGCGATAAACCTGGCAAAACAGGGAAGAATAAGTCCGTTTTGCCCAGGAAAATGAAAAGTATGCTGGCCACGCCGAAAGCCAAGCTTGTTTTGTTTGAGCGAGATAAGCAAAGAGTGATAATTCCGCCAAAACCGAACAAAGAAATAAACATTTCTATTGTGAGCAGTCCCTTGGATTTCTATACTTCTCCGCATTTAATGGATTTATCGGCCCATAAGCATATTG
>CAIPBY010000065.1 GCA_903863425.1 Candidatus Buchananbacteria bacterium
ATATAATTAGATATCATTTCTCCTCCGCTCATAGCGCCAGAAGAATGTACTACTAATACTTTTTTCATAATAATTATTTTATCTCTATTTTTGGTAAAGGAAAAATAAATTTTCCCCCTAAAGACATAAAATCATTTTCTCTACTTATTATATTATCTTTAAAATGCCAAGGTAGCACTAGAAAATAATCCGGCTTTAATTTCTTAGCTTCTTCTTCGGATATTATGGGTATGGCCGTTCCCGGAGTAACTCTCCCAAATTTATATTCATTCACATCAGCAATTAAAGGTATATCATCTACCGTCAATCCGCAATATTGCAAAATAACATTGCCCTTTGTTGACGCCCCATAACCGAATACTTTTTTACCATCTTTTTTTAAGCTACCTAATAGACTTTTTAACTCGACCTTATGCTTCCTCGCATTTTTCTGAAATAACTCATAAATTTCTAATTTATTAAATCCTTTTTCTTCTTCATCTGTTAAAATATTATCAATTTTTTTGGAAGCTTCTTGATACTTAGAATTATTTTTTGCAAGAGTCAGGCAAAAACTGGCACCATTTATATTATTGAATTCAATATCAATAATTTTTAAATCAATCTTATCTGCCATCCACTTAAATTGTTTAAGGGCATAAAATTCCAAGTGCTCATGACAAATAGTATCATAAGACGTATTGCTTATCATTTCTGGCATATAGCTTTGTTCCACAACCCAAATCCCGTTATCATCCAAAATATTAGAAATTTCTTTCATCACAAACATGGGGTCTGGCAAATCGTAAAACATAGCTATTGAAGTAACTACTTTCGCCTTTTTGTTACCCCTAATTTTTTTAACCGATTCCTCAGAAAAAAATTCTGCTATTTTTTCAACATAGTCAGGATAGTAAGATTTAAATTTTTCTGAAGTTGGATCAATTCCTAATAAATCTAATTTTTTATTTTTGTAGGCTGAGAGCAGCGTACCATCATTACTGGCGATATCAATAACTAAATCATTGTCGCACAAGTCTACTCTCTGTTCTATTTTTTCTACAATAGAACATAAATGTTCTATCATTGATTTATTTAATCCAGACCGATAGCCATAATTATCGCCATAAAGCTTTTCCATTTGATAATCATGCTTAAGCTGTAAGAGACCACATGAGTTTTCCCTATTTTCATCAAAACATTTAACTACTTCCAAAGGACCAATTTCAACTTCTTCATTCTCTTTCGGGAATACCCCAGTTAATGATTGCTCCCCAAGATTTAGTATTGACACTAGATTTTTATTCCCGCAGATTCGACATTGTTTTATTTCTTCATATAACATAAATTTAAAATTATATTTTTTCTAAGTTGCTAAATCGTTTTCCATCATCATCCTAACAAGCTCTTTAAAATTTGTCTTCGGTTGCCAATTTAACTTCTGCCTAATTTTAGAATTGTCTCCTATCAATAAATCGACTTCGGCTGGACGAAAATATATAGGATCAATCTCAACCAAGACTTTACCTGTTTTTTTATCAACTCCCTTTTCTTCAAGACCAGATCCTTCCCAAACAATCTCATATCCGGCTACTTTAAAGGCCTCATCACAAAATTCTCTGATCGTATGCGTTTCCCCTGTAGCGATAACATAGTCATCAGGCATTTCTTGCTGAAGCATTAACCACATAGCCTCGACATAATCCTTGGCATAGCCCCAATCTCTTTTAGCGTCTAAATTACCTAAATATATTTTATCCTGCTTGCCTTTTTTTATATCAGCAATTCCCTTTGTAATTTTTCTGGTAACAAAAATTCTGCCCCTTCTCGGAGATTCATGATTAAAAGCTATACCATTACAAGCAAATATGCCATAAGCCTCCCTATAATTTACTACTGTCCAATAGGAAAACAATTTGGCAATTCCATAGGGAGATCTTGGATAAAAAGGAGTGGTTTCTTTTTGTGGTACTTCCTGCACTTTTCCAAACAATTCGGAAGTTGAAGCCTGATAAAATTTAGGCTTTATCCCAACCTCCTTTATGGCATCTAATAATCTAAGTGTTCCCAATCCATCAATTTCAGCGGTATATTCTGGAACCTGAAAAGAAATATGAACATGCGACTGTGCTCCTAAATTATAAATTTCATCCGGCTGTATTTCCTCTAAAAGTCGATTAAGATTACTTGAATCGATTAAATCTCCATAATGAAGATGAAAATTTAAATCTTTATTATTAATCAAATGATCTATCCTTCCCGTATTAAAAACCGAAGATGCTCTCCTCAGACCA
>CAIPBY010000066.1 GCA_903863425.1 Candidatus Buchananbacteria bacterium
ACCTGGATCCCGGATCTCCGCTATCGCTACGTCTGGGATGACGAATTAAGAGAGTTTGATTTTTATTTGAGATAATAATTTGAAATAAACTGTATTAAAAATGGTTAGTCCAAATTTGGAAAAATTAGCAGAGCAGGCGCCGATACCGCAGTCAGAAGTATTAGAAAATGGAGAGAGCAGTTTTCAACCGGAGGGTCTTCATGAAGTTGGCGGTCAAACAGAACAAGCCGAAGAAACTGTGGGCATGGAATTACCGCAGCATTTTTCGGCGTCTACGGTTTCTCTTACTCCTCAACAGCAAGAATTCAAAAAAGTAGAGTCTATGCTCGAAGATGGTTTGGGTGAGATGTATTTGAGGATGACGCCGATGGAGCAGCAGAAATTTAAGATTAAGGGCGAAGAAACGACAAATTTGATTATTCGGCTGATGCATGAGCCAAGATTAAAAATAAAAAAAATTTTTGAGTTAATTAGAAAATGGCTCAAAATGATTCCCGGCGTCAATAAATTTTTCTTGGAGCAAACGGCCAAAATTAAAACAGATAAGATTATAATGGAGACCAAAAAAGACCAAGATCAACACAATTTATGGAGTTAAACATTCCCATTGATAGTCAAATAATCTCATCCGCCTTGTTGGATCAGCTGATTGTCTGGCTTTTTGTAATAATCCTCGTTATTGTGGCGGTGGTTATTATTCTTTTTGTTTTGCGCAAGATTTTTACTTCGCATAAGCTGTATCCGGCAGTTTTTGAAAAGAAAATATTCATGCTGACCGTGCCTGAATTTGATTTGGACAAAAATGATGAGAATAAGGCCAAGAATATCAAGGAATTACTCATGGGGGTGGAAAACTTTTATTCCAGTTTGGGCGGATTGATTCCACATAAGGGATTCAAGGTTTGGCTTTTCGGGCGGTACGACTCATGGTCTTTTGAGATGGTGGTCGGTCTTGAAGGACTGATTACTTTTTATATGGCTATTCCGGTTTATTTGGAAAATTATATCAAACAGCAAATGCTTTCCCAATTTCCGCATTGTCAAATTGAGGAAGTGGAGGATTATAATATTTTTAATTCCCAAGGTTATGTGGCCGGCGGGTATCTGAAGCTGGCTAAACCGGCTATGTTTCCTATCTTGACGTATAAACAGATGGAGACGGATCCCATTTTGGGAATACTTAGTACTTTATCCAAGTTGCCACCGGGGCATACTGTAGCCATACAATTCGTGATGCGTTCAGCTCAGCCTAATTGGAGGAAGAGGGGCGTTAAAGTGGCTTCAGAAATGCAACAAGGCAAAAAGTTGAAAGAGGCTATGTCCTCGGCATCCGCGTCGGGCCTCACCAAGGTCTTGGGTAAAACTTCGGATTGGTTGCCTTCACCTGCTAAAAATGACAATAAACCATCTGAGCTTTATCGGCTATCGCCCATGGAGGAGCAAATGGTCAAGTCCATTGAAGAGAAAGCTTCCAAATCAGGACTTGATGTCAATATCAGAATAATTGTTTTTGCGCCAATGGAGAATCACGCCAAGGATGTTATGAGACATATTGCCAATGCTTTTTCGGAGTATTCCAGTTATCAATATGCCAATGCCTTTAAGGCGGTGATCAAGGGATCGAGTAATAAATTAATTCAGGATTTTATTTATCGTAATTTTGATAATACCAATTATTGCGTTTTGAATTCAGAAGAAATGGCCTCACTGTGGCATTTACCATATCCCAACACTGAGGTGCCTCGTATTAAATGGTTGCAAGCCAAGAAATTATCACCTCCAGTAAATATGCCCACCGAAGGAATTGTCTTGGGTGAAAATGATTTCAGAGGGAGTAAGCATATCGTCCGCATCAAGGATGAGGACAGAAGAAGGCATATGTATATTATTGGTATGACTGGTACTGGTAAAAGTTATTTCATGTCGCACATGGCTCTGCAAGACATCGTGGCTGGCAAAGGTGTTTGCATTGTGGATCCACACGGCAGTTTTGTGGAAGATATTTTGCCATATATTCCGAAGAATCGTTTGGATGATGTGATAATTTTTGATCCTTCTGACATGGAGCGTCCTATGGGACTCAATATGCTCGAAGCGCATACGGCCTATGAAATGGATATGGCGGCCCAGGAAATGATTAATATTTTTTACAAATTATTGCCGGATCCGGCTATGGCTGGACCTATGTTTGAGCATTATATGAGAAATGCGCTCTTGGCTCTTATGGCTGATCAAGAAGATCCCGGGACTTTGGTGGAGTTGGCTCGTATCTTTACGGATGAAGCTTATCGCAAGAAGAAGTTGGAGCATGTGACGGATATTTTGGTAAAGGATTTCTGGGAAAGAGAATACACGGCTTCGCAAAAGGGTTCGACCGGAGCGGATATGTTGTCTTATGTTATTTCCAAGACTGGGCGTTTTGTGGAAAATGAATTGATGAGAAATATTATCGGCCAGCCCAGGTCAGGTATTAATTTTCGGCAGGTGATGGATGAAGGCAAGATTTTGCTTATGAATTTATGCAAAGGCAAGATCGGTGAAACCAATAGCAACTTGCTCGGCCTTATTGCCGTGTCTAAGTTGCAAATGGCCGCTTTGGGACGTGCTGATTTGCCAGAGGATCAAAGAAATGATTTTTACTTGTATATTGATGAGTTTCAAAATTTCATTACGGACAGTATTTCTATTATTTTGTCCGAGGCCAGAAAATACAAACTTAATCTAATCATGGGTCATCAATTCATTGCGCAATTAGTGCAGAATAATGATACTAGAGTGAGGGATGCTATCTTTGGAAATGTGGGCAGTATCGCGGCGTATAGGATTGGCGTGGATGATTCCGAAGTCATTGCCAAACAGCTTGGCCCGCAAGTCAGTGAATATGATGTGATGAATACGGATAAATTTACTGTTTATTTACGGCTTTTGATTGATAATTCAGCCTCAGATCCGTTTAACATGAAAATTTATAATTTTAAAGAATATTTCCCGGCTAATAAAAATATCGTGGAACCGCTTAAGGAATTATCGCGTCTTAAATTCGGCAGGGATAAGAGGATTGTAGTGAGAGAAATCGTGGAGAGATCAAGGATTGGTAGCTTGGGTGCGTCTAAGCCGAGCGGGTTGGAGAAGTTTTAGAATTAATTTTAAAATTTTCAATTTTCAATTTTCAAACAATTTTCAATTAGTTAATTTTCAATGTCGTTTGATAAAAGCTATAAAATTGTTACAATAATATTGTTGAGTACGGAATTCCACGCTAAAGGCCATCTTGAATAAGGTGGTTTTTAGTTTTGAATAAGTTTTTGACATCTACTCTTATAATTAGTAAAATACTCTTGACTTCATACTTTATTAACTTTATAACTTTACAAACTTTCAACTAATCCGCATGTCCGCATTATACCGTAAATACAGGCCTCAAACCTTCAAAGACTTAATCGGCCAAAATCACATCAAAATCACTCTGCAAAATGAAATAGAGCTTGACTCAATAGGTCATGCTTATCTTTTTTGCGGACCACGAGGCTTGGGCAAGACGACATCAGCTCGATTATTTGCTAAAGCCATAAACTGCGAGAATCGTAAGAAAGGGGAGAGTGAGCCTTGCAATAAGTGTTCTTCGTGTCTGGAGGTAATAAATAGTAGTTCCGTGGATACTATTGAAATTGATGCGGCATCTCATACTGGCGTGGATAATGTCCGGGAAAATATAATTGAGAATGCCAGATTTACACCGACTAAGAGCAAATATAAAGTATTTATCATTGATGAGGTGCATATGCTCTCGACGGCAGCATTTAACGCCTTACTTAAGACACTGGAGGAGCCTCCCGCTCATGTGATTTTCATCTTGTGCACCACGGAAACACATAAATTACCTCAGACCATAATTTCGCGTTGCCAAAGGTTTGATTTCAAGAAAGTTTCTACCTCGGAAATGCTGGAGTTGCTTAAAGTTGTGGTTAAATCAGAGGGTAAGAAAGTGACCGAAGATGTGCTCAAAAATATTGTGGTCCATAGCGAGGGTTGTGTCCGCGATGCCGAGAGCTTGCTAGGCAAGGTACTCACGCTCGGCGACGATATTGATATGGATCAAGCGGAACTGGTTTTACCTCGGACGGATTTTCGGAGCATCGCTGAATTTTTGGAGTTTTTGGGTGAGAAGAATCCCACTGGAGCCATTGAATTAATAAATAAATTAGTCGAGGATGGCGTGGATTTGCAAATTTTTACTGATGGGCTTATAGAATTTCTTAGAAAGATACTACTTCTCAAAATTAATTATAATTTAAGCGATTTTGGTATTGAACTTGATGATGATAGCCAGAGGTCAGTTGAGAAATTAGCAGATATATTCACTTATGAAAAATTAATTTCAGCCATAGAATTATTTATGGCCAAATCTCAGGAGCTAAAAAGTGCAACTATCGTGCAGTTTCCGCTGGAGATGGCCGTTATTCAATTTGATCAAAACATTGTTTGTGAAAGTAAAGATGATGATTTTACTAATATAAGTTCTGGAGCAGGTATGAGGGATAAGATTAAAGAGAAAATTCAGAATTTAAATCACGTTAAAGAAGCAGAAATCAAAATTGAAGAGGCTAAAATTGAGGAAATAGCAGAAGGAAAAGAGGAAATTGTCGAAGATGTTGTTGAGGAAATAGTTGAACCTGATATATTGGGAAATGAGGATAAATCAAAACCAAAAGTTGCCATAGATTTTAATAAAGTAAAAGAGAATTGGAGTTTAATTTCGGAGAAGTTACTAGAGAAAAATTTTACTTTGTCATCATTGCTTAGAATCAGTCAGCCGCTTCGAGCCAAGGATAATGTACTAGAGATTGCCGTCAAAAGTCAGTTTTATAAGGATCGACTGGAGTGTGGTAATCATCAGAAAGCCGTTGAAGATGTCATATCTGAAATAATCTCCGCCGAAGTAAGGATAAAAGGTGTAGTCCAGGAAGATTTGGTCATTCCGGAGTTGAAAGAGAAGATTGATCGCCCCGCTTTTGGTATGAATTCGGCTATATTCAAAGCCAAAGAGAATGAGGCCAAACCTATGCCCTCAGTTGATGTAGTAGCTGATGTGATTGGGATGTTCTAGGGTTTGACTTGATTTTTTTGCTATTTTTTGTTAAATTATAAGGGGTTTCTTTATCTCAAATGTTTTTACTTTTTCTTTTTCTAGGAAAAGAAAAAGCTAACAAAAAGAAAAAGTCGCTCGCTGTCAAAAATCATGGCTAGATTTTATGCTTCACTCCCGAAAATTTTACTTACGCATGCTCGTAAAATTTTCTGGTCGTTCTCGCATAAAATCGCACAAGATTTTTGAATGCTCGCATGGGTGCGGGTGCAAGAATCAGAAAGATAAAATTATCAAATATTGCGGGATCGTCTAATGGTAGGACGCAGCTCTCTGAAAGCTGTTATCTTGGTTCGACTCCAGGTCCCGCAGCCAGTTTCGTTTTTCATTTTTTAAAACCGAATTCCAACCGTTTTTTGGCTTAAATTCAAATTTTTTGCCTTGCAAAATAAAGTTCGAGCCGATTTTTTTAATGAATGCTCGGATTTCCAAATTGTCGCCGCCATTGGCGACTTTTTTGGTTTGTTTATTGGCGAAAAGAAATTCTCTCATCGGTTCGAGCCAATTATTTCCTGTTTGCCTGATTGACTGGATTTTGTCCTCCAAATCGATTTTCTGATTGATGAGTTGTTCTTTCTTACGCAAATAATCGTCCTTGTCGAGTAAACCCTCTAATCGGTCATCAAGCAACTTGTCCAGCTTGCTTTCAGTGGCCGTTATTTGCGTTTTTACCTCATCAATCAGACTAGAAGATGACTTGATAGCGCTCTTTTCCTCTTCGTTCAATTTTGCGAGCATGTTGTCAATCCAGTCATCAGGCAAAGAAGCTTTTTGAAAAAGGCCATGGAATTGTTCTAGAAGGTTTTCCTCGCGGATATATTTTTCATCGCAGATTCCCATTTTCTTCGTACAGCGATAATAGATATGGCCTTTTTGCCGTTCGGCGGTAATGCAGGCGCCGCACTTGCATTTCATTAGTCCCGTAAAGGCGTAATCATGTTTGTCTTGCCCTAGTGGCCGGCCTCGTTCTTTCATTACCGCCTGAACTCCATCAAAAAGCTTCTTGGAAATAATTGGCTCGTACTTGCCTTGGTATATTTCGCCATTAAACTTGAATACTCCGCAATAAAACGGGTTGCTCAATATCTGCAAAATCATGCTTGAAGTCATGTTTCTGCCTCGCTTACTGGTAAAACCGATTTCATTGAATTTATCCTTGAGATATTTAAGCGAAAATTCTCCAGAGCTATACAGCTCAAACATCTTGATTATCAGCTTGGCGCGCAGAGGATCAATAAGCACGGTTTTGGCTGTGCGGTCGTTTAAATAGCCGATTGGCGCCTTGTTCGGATATTCGCCACGCCTCAGTTTTTGCCGAAAACCGCGTTTAACATTTTCGCTTAAATTATCAACATAGTATTTGCTCTGCCCGAAAGCGATATTGAGCATGAATTTCCCTTGCGGAGTATTTTCAAACCAAAAAGTCGGGAATTTTAGCGTTTTGATCTGGCCGATATCCACCATGTAGATTATCTTACCACCATCAACACTATTTCTGGCAAGCCTATCGGGATGCCACGCTAAAATTCCGTCGGCTTCACCTTTTTCAATCCGAGCGAGCATTTCGCCGAAAATTTTTCGGCCTGGTTCTTTGGCGGTTTTGGACTCGCAAAGCGAGTCCGCAATTTCCAATTTTTCTTTGGCGGCTAACTCCTTCAGCTCCGCGAGCTGAGCTTCGATTGAAAGGACTTGACGCTCCTCTTCGTCTGTCGACTTGCGGGCGTAAAGAAAGTATTTCATAATTAGATTGAATTAAAGAAAAAGAAAAAGTTTGATTCTGGCGTTCCGATAGTAATCGGAACCAAGGCAAAAAATTTGAATTTAAGCCAAAAAACGGTTGGAATTCGGTTTTAAAAAATGAAAAACGAAACTGGCTGGGTGTTTATGAACAAATCCGAACCGAATTTAAACAAAAATTATGATCGGTCGGGCGGAATTCCCCCCCAAACCCCTCCTTCCGCCCGACCGAAACA
>CAIPBY010000067.1 GCA_903863425.1 Candidatus Buchananbacteria bacterium
AGCGAGGGAAATTTTGGATTCTCGTGGGAATCCGACAGTGGAGGTGGAGGTTGTATTGGATAACGGACGTAAAGCTTGGGCTGGAGTGCCCTCTGGCGCCTCAACTGGGTCTAGAGAGGCTTTGGAGCTTCGAGACGGCGATAAGTCGCGCTATCTTGGCAAGGGCGTGCTCAAGGCAGTCGCTAATGTAAATGATCAGATTGCGCCGAAATTAATCGGCCTGGATCCAACTGATCAAAAGGCGATTGATGACTTAATGATTCAATTGGACGGTACAGAAAATAAATCAAATTTTGGCGCTAATGCCATTCTTGGCGTTTCCATGGCCGTGGCTCGTGTAGCTGCGTTTACTTCCGGTCAGCCATTATATAAATATTTAAATGGTAAATATTGGAGCGGCAAGGAATTAACTTTCCCTACTCCTATGATGAATATTATGAACGGTGGCGCTCATGCCGGTTGGTCTATTGATATTCAGGAATTTATGGTCACCCCTCAGCAGAAGAATGTTAAGGAGGCTGTCAGATGTGGGGCTGAAATTTTCCACGCTTTGAAGAAATTATTGGCTGAAGGTGGCTATCCGGTTACTGTCGGCGATGAAGGCGGTTATGCTCCGAAGTTGCCTGGCAATGAACAAGCCATGGAATTGATTGAGAAGGCAGTGGGTGTTGCTGGATACAAAATTGGGGAAGAAGTGAATTTGGCCATTGATAGCGCTTCATCTGAATTTTTTGAAAATGGTGCCTACAATATGAAAGCTGATGGCAAGATTAGAACATCTGAGGAAATGGTGGAAATGTACGCTGAATGGTGCGAGAAGTATCCTATTCAATCCCTTGAAGACGGTTTGGCTGAAGGTGATTGGGACGGCTGGGCTAAGTTGACTGAGAAATTGGGAGAAAAGATTTCTTTGGTTGGTGATGATCTGTTTGTGACTAATCCAAAAATTTTGAAAGAAGGAATTGAGAAGAAAGTCGGTAATGCAATTCTTATTAAATTAAATCAAATCGGCACGGTAAGTGAAACTATTGAGGCGATGCAATTAGCGCAGGCGAATAATTATAAATTGGCAGTATCTCATCGAAGCGGAGAAACTTGCGATGACTTCATCGCTGATTTGTCCGTGGCTTCCGGAGCTGAATATATCAAGACTGGATCATTATCGAGAATGGATAGAGTCGCCAAGTATAATAGGTTGATGGAGATCTGGGACGAGTTGGGGAAATAATTTATTCTTTTAAATATTTTAATACAGTCAAATAGAACCCCACAATTTTATGAATGAGTTAAAAAGTCAGGAGTCAAATAGCAACAATACTAATTTCCAACAAATTATTGGTCGCCTCAATGAAATCAATCAAAAGATTGAGAATCAGAATTTAAGATTGAATAAATTAGAGGCCCAGTCATCATTAAGGATGCCCATGTCTGGAAATCAGAACGTTACACAGAGGAGTAATGATGAATTTTCTAAGCCATTAACTCAGCCCGTTGTTGCAAAAGTTCCTGAAACTCCCGTTCGACAGGAAAATATAGAAGAGAAAATAGCTGGCAATTGGTTTGCTAAGATTGGGATTCTGGCCGTGGTGATAGGTGTGGCTTTTTTTCTTAAATATGCTTTTGATAATAATTGGATAAACGAATATTCGCGCATTGCTATCGGAGTGATTCTTGGCGGGGCTCTTTTTGCTGTGGGTATCTGGCTGACTAAGAAATTTTTTGTTTATGGCCAGATTTTGGCTGGGGGCGGTTTGGGTATTTTGTACCTGTCGTTTTTTGCGGCTTATAATTTTTATCATCTTATTTCTTATCCTGTATCTTTTTTGGCTATTTCAATAGTGACGATCATAGCAATTTTGTTTAGTATCTATAGAGATACGCCCTCTCTGGCGTATATTGCGGTTATTATGGCTTTTTTAACCCCATTTTTACTTTGGAGCGGTGAAAATAATCAAATCGGATTGTTTACCTATAGCCTTATTTTGGATTTAGCTATTATCGCGATTTCTTTAATAAAAAAGGAACAGGTTTGGGGTTTTCTTAGCTGGTTAGGATTTATCGCTACAGAAGCAGTTTTTTTGGTCTGGCAAACGGCTTATTGGACTCAGTCTCAATTTTCTTTGACTATGTTTTTTCTGTGTTTGTTCTTCTTGATATTTTCCATTTTGCCAATTATTAAGCTCGCATTGAATAGGGATTTTATTAAGGAGGAGAGTATTGCCTATAGCCTGATAGTGGGTGGTGTATTTTTTCTTCATGCTTATTATTTAATGTTTAGCGGTAATATGGAAATCAGTGTACTACCTTTGTTTTTGGCCGTATATTATGGCGTACTTTCTTTATTTGCTTATTTAATCAATAAGACAGAAAAGAATTTTTACAGCTTTTTTATCGCCTTAACAATACTGTTTGCAGTTGTTTTTATTCCAATTTATTTCCATGGCCAGATGATTACTTATTTCTGGTTGTTGGAGCTTGTTTTGGTGTCTTTCTTGGCGAGTCGGTTCAAAAATGTCTCGTATATGGCAATGACAGCAATTATTGGGGTGCTTGCAGTTGTAAGATTGTTCTCTTTTGATATCTCGATAACGGGAGATTTCTTATTTAATGGAAGATTGGCATTATTTCTAACGGCTACGATTGCTTTTTATTTATCCGCCATATTTTTTACGATAGGTAAAAGAACAACAGAGAGCAAAGAAGAATTTTCATATTTCAGATCAATGCAGATAGCTGCTATTACCATGGCAAATCTTTTTACTATTTATGCCTTTAATAGAGAGATAGAATATTATTTCCAATCAATCGACAATCATGACGCTGGAGCGATTGCTTTGTCACTTTGGTGGCTTATTTATAGTATTGTGATAATTGTGGTTGGTTTTGTCGGTAAATTTAAAAAGTTACGTTTAGGCGGATTGATTTTATTATTCTTGGCAATACTTAAGCTTTTCTTCTACGATTTGTGGAGTTTGGGTCAATTATACAGAATAGTTTCTTCCATTGCTCTTGGTGTTGTCCTATTGCTTGTGTCTTTCGGTTATCAAAAATACAAACATTTAATTAACGATTTGATTTAGGATAATAAATTTTTTATGATTTCAAAAAGTAAAAAATGGATTCTGTTTTTGCCATATTTATATTTAATTATGGTCATAATTTTGCCAATCATTCTGATGACTTTAACTCAAAATAGCAAAATAAATATATTAGAAAAGGGAGGCATAGATTATGTGGAAATTTTCAATAATAGTTTAGATTTGATAGCCGCAATTGGTTCAATTGTATTATTTGTTTGTACATTAATTTTTTCTTTGTTGTATATAAAAAATAATTGGAGAAACAGTAGAATAAAAGTGATTAATACTCTTGCATGGATTATTATTTATCTATTAATAACCCTACTTCTTTTTGGTTTTTATCTGTTTATATTTTCACCGATGTGTGGTTCTTGTAGCGCTTCATTACCTATCAATACTTTTTAAAAATCTCAAAATAAATGCCAACTAAAAAACTCAAAACCTTCAAAAAAGTCATGCTTCTCATTCTCGACGGTTGGGGACTAGGCAAGGATGACGCGAGCAATCCCATTTACTTGGCGAAGACGCCATTTATCGATTCGCTTTATAAGAAATATCCCTGGACTAAACTTTGCGCTTCTGGAAAATGCGTGGGTTTGCCATCAAATCAGGTTGGTAATTCCGAGGCCGGCCATATCAATCTTGGTGCCGGCAGAATTGTGGAGCAAGATGTGATTAAAATTTCTAAACAAATTGATACTGGAGAATTCGCCAAGAATTCGGCATTTCTCTCAGCTATTAAGCATGTGAAGAAAAATAAAAGCGCTCTTCATATCATGGGTTTACTTAGTAATGGCCAGAGTCCGCATAGCGATCCGGATCATCTCTTGGCTCTACTTACAATGCTTCGTGAACACAAAGAAATTAAAAAAGTATATTTGCATTTATTTACTGACGGTCGTGATTCTCCGCCGAGGTCGGCGCTTAAGTCAGTCGAGGCTTTGGAGAGATTTCTCAAACCGCACGAGACAATTTGCACGGTAATTGGGCGGTTCTATGCTATGGACCGGAAAAAGGCTTGGGATCGGACCATGTTGTCGTACTATGCCATGATTGATGGTCGTAAAGCGCACAAAGCCAAGAGTCCACAGGAAGGAATTACTAGAGCTTATAATGGCAACGTAACCGATGAATTCATCGAGCCCGTTGCTATATATCAGAAAGGCAAGATGACTCGAAGGATCTCTGACGACGATGCTATTTTATTTTTGAATCTTCGGTCTGATCGCGCCAGGCAAATGGCTAAGCCTTTTGTGCAGGATAATTTTGAGAAAAATAATTCAGGAGCGCCGAAGCGTAGAAAAGTTTTGCATAATTTATGTTTTGTGGCCATGACCGATTTTGGCCCTGATCTTGATGGTATCTTGACTGCTTACCCATCGGAAGATGTGAAAAAAACTTTACCTATGCTTCTCGAAGGCAAAAAACAAATTTATATCGCCGAGAGCGAGAAGTATGCTCATGTCACCTTTTTCTTCAATGGCGGTTATGCTGATTTAGTCGATGGTGAAGTGAGGGTAAATATCCCATCTCCCAATGTTAGATCTTATGCGGAAACTCCAGTCATGTCCACAGGTAAAATCGTAAGTAAGATTATTTCTAGTTTGAAATCATATGATTTTATTTGCGCCAATATTGCCTGTCCGGATATGATAGGACATACTGGCGATATGAAGGCAGGAATCAAGACAGCTCACGCAGTTGACAGTTATGTTCAAAAAGTGGTCAGGTCAGCGCTAAAATTAGATTATGTCTTGATAATTACAGCAGATCATGGTAATCTTGAGTATAAGCTCAATCTAGAAACAGGGGAAATAATGACCGAGCATACAACCAATCCAGTTCCCTGTATTTTTGTCGGTCATGGATTAAGTAAAGATTTAAAATTAGCCAAAAATTGTGTGCTAGGAAATGTAGCACCAACAATTTTAAAACTTTTTGGTGTCAAAGGAAACAAGTTAATGAATAAGGAAAGTTTGATATAAATCTCTAAATTATTTTATGTCCGATTCAAATAATTCTTCCACTCGTCCCAAGCCGGTCATTCTTATGATTCTTGACGGTTGGGGAATTGCCCCACCATCAAGGAGCAATGCCATTACTCTTGCTAAGACCTATACCATTAGCAATTTAATTAAGACTTATCCCGCCATGACGCTTCAGGCTTCCGGAGAAGCAGTTGGTTTGTCTTGGGGTGAAATTGGCAATTCTGAAGTGGGACATCTAAATCTTGGTTCGGGAAAGCTGGTTTATCAAAACTTGCCCAAAATTGATAAGTCTATTACTGATGGAGCGTTTTTTAAGAATGAAAAATTTTTGGCGGCCATTGATCACGCGCGCAGCAACAAATCGGCCATTCATCTTATGGGACTGGTTTCTTCTGGCAGTGTGCACAGTTCAATCGAGCATCTCTACGGCTTATTGGAATTGTGTGCTAAGGAGAAATTCAAAAAAGTATTCATCCATGCCTTTCTTGATGGACGAGATATGCCTTTTAATTCAGGCATTGATTTTATTACCAAGATACAGCAGAAAGTGAATGAGTATAAGACTGGAAAAATTGCCACTGTTTCCGGCCGGTTTTATGCCATGGACAGGGATAATCATTATGAAAGAGTAGCGTTGGCTTATAATGCCATGGTTAATGGCGAGTCAGTAGAAAAGTTTGAAGACCCGATTGAAGCAGTAAAAGCTTCTTACGATAAAAAGGTTTATGATGAAGAATTCATCCCGGTGGTAATTACTGATGGCGGTCAGCCGATTGCCAAAATTTCTGATGGGGATAGCATAGTTTTTTTCAATTATCGTAGTGATCGAGCCAGGGAAATCACTAAGGCTTTTGTCCTTCCTGGATTTGATAAATTCGAAAGAAAATATTTGGAAAATATATATTTTGTAGCCATGACAGAGTATGAGAAGGAGCTTCCTATTGAAGTCGCCTTTCCCCAGGAAGATATTAAGGAGCCAATCGCTAAGACGATTTCTGAAGCTGGGCTTAGTCAGTTGCATATTGCTGAAACCGAGAAGTATGCGCATGTCACTTTTTTCTTTAATGGCGGTAGGGAGGATAAATTTACGGGAGAGGATAGGATTTTGGTGCCATCGCCTCGAATTTCTTCATATGCGGAAAAGCCGGAAATGTCTGCCAAGGAAGTTACCAAAAAAACGATCGAAGCCATGATGATAGATAAGTATGATTTCATTGTGCTTAATTTTGCTAATGGTGATATGGTGGCTCATACAGGTAATTTGAAGGCAACCATAAAGGCTTGTCAGGTTTTGGATGATTGCGTCAAACAAATAGTGGAAATGGTTTTGGCCAAAGGAGGCGTAGTTTTGATTACGGCAGATCATGGAAATGCTGAGGAGTTAGTTAATTTGCAGTCTGGCAAAATAGATAAAGAGCACAGCACTTATCCGGTTCCCTTGATTATAGTTGGCAGGGAATGGGAAGGCAAAAATGCCGGATTAAGCGAGGTACCGAATTCTGATTTGAGTTTGGTTCAGCCGTCAGGATTGCTATCAGATGTGGCACCGACCATACTTAGGATTATGAATTTACCTCAACCGGCGGAAATGACAGGTAAAAGTTTGATTTAGATAATATGAAAGAAGCTACAGAAAAAAAGTTATTAGAAATTTTTCCGGCCCTAACTGTTTGGGTCACTTTTGTTATTGTGATAATTATTTCTTTTATAAGGCCGTTGTGGGCTATTTATTTTGTTATTGTTTTCTCGGTTTATTGGATTGTGCGATTATTTTATATGATGTATTGGCTTATCCAGTCTTGGATAATTTATAGGCGGGATAATAGAGTTGACTGGATGGAAAGGGTTAAAGGATTAGATAAAAACTATCTCGATTATTATCATGTCGTAACCTATCCTACGCATTTGGAACCATTTGAAGTAGTAGAAAGATCACTCTTAAAATTATTGGAAGTTGATTATCCTAAGGATCGTATTATTGTGGCTTTGGGCGGTGAGGAAAGAGACGGTGAATTTTTCCAAGATGTGGCCAGGAGGATTAAGGAAAAATTTGAAGGCAAGTTTTTTAGGTTGTTTATTACAACTCATACCTTGATGCCGGATGAGTTGGGCGGTAAAGGTGCCAACGTACATTGCATGGAACTTAATCTAAAGAAAGAGATAGATGCTATGGCTATCCCTTATGAAAAAATAATCGTCTCTTGTTTTGATATTGAAACATTGCCCCATGTGCATTATTTCTCTTGTTTGACTTATAAATATTTGACTCATAGGAATCCTACTCATGCCAGTTATCAGCCGTTGGTTCTTTACAACAACAATATTTGGGAATCAAACCCGGTTATAAGAGTTGTAGCTTGCGCTACCACATTTTGGCTTTTGACTGATCTGTCTAGGCCGGAGAAACTACTCACTTTTTCCTCTCATAGTATGAGTTGGAAGATGCTAGTTGATGTCGGTTTCCATGACAAAACTATTGTGACGGAGGATTCCAGGATTTGCTTGCAGGCCATGGTAAGGTACGATGGCGATTACGAAGTGGTTCCCATGTTTACTACCGTATCCATGGATACTGTTTATGTAGGTAAGTTTTGGAAAAGTGCCATGAATCAATATAAACAGATGCGACGTTGGGCTTGGGGCGTAGAACATTTTCCTTGGATGTGGGATAATTTTTTTGGCAAACATAAAAATACTAAAATTACATTGCGCAAGAGGTCGGCTTATTTATGGAATCAACTCGAGGGCATGTATTCTTGGGCGACAGCGCCATTACTAATTCTCATAGTTGGGCGTTTGCCTTTGTGGCTGGCCTCGCCGACTGATAAAGCCTCGGCTTTTTTCCAAAATGCTCCTAAGTCATTGGAAAATTTAATGACTCTAGGCATGATTGGCCTCATCCTTAATGCCATAATGTATACATTGATGCTTCCTAAGAAGCCGAGAGAATATAGTTTCGTAAATTATTTGATTATGGTTGCCCAATGGGTGATCTTTCCCGTTACTATGATAATTTTTGGATCCATACCAGCCGTAGATGCCCAAACTCGATTATTACTGGGAGGCAAATGGAAATTGGGATTTTGGATAACTCCAAAAATAGTTTCTAAATCAACAGTTTTAAATTCGCAAGCGGAAACATAAAATTAATAATGAATAATAAAAAAGTCACAATTCAGATAGTCACTTGGAATAGCTTAAGGTATCTGCCGGAATGTCTTAATTCTATTTTTGTTCAAACCTTTCGAGATTTTCATGTGTTAATTATTGATAATAATTCTTGCGATGGGACAGTGCAATTTTTGAGGACTAATTATCCTGATATTTCTATTATTCAAAACAATAAAAATTTGGGATTTCCCAAGGGCAATAATCAAGGCATTAGATTGGTTAATTCCCCTTATCTGGTTTTGTGCAATCCTGATATTATTTTGGAACCGACTTGGCTAGAGAAGGTGGTTGAGTTGGCTGACTTGCCGGAGAATTATAAATATGGTTCTTTTGGCGGAAAGCTTTTGAAGCTCAAAGTTATCGGTGGAGATTTAAACGAAGTAGAGAAGACTGAAATTATAGATTCTTGCGGATTGAAATTACTTCGAAATCATCAAGTGGTGGAATTGGGTGGAGGTGAGGATACTAGAGCGGTTCTGACCAAACAAGATGTTTTTGGACATTCAGGAGCGTTGGTTATGTATCGCAAAGAAGCCTTGCATGATTGTATTATGAAATATAATGGAGCGCCAGACGGAGAATGCTTTGATGAGGATTTTTTTCTTTATAAGGAAGATGTTGATCTTGCTTGGCGCATGCAATTGATGGGTTGGAAGTCATTAATGGATCCCAGTATCATTGCCTATCATGTGAGATCAACAAGCGGATCGGAAAATCAGAAAATGAAAGAAATACTGAGCAATAGGAAGACGCAATCTAAGCAGGCTAAGTTTTATTCGTATCGCAATCATTTTTTGATTTTAATTAAGAATGAATCTTTTCCTAATTTGTTGAAGTATTTTTTGCCTATTTTCTGGTATGAATTGAAAAAATTCTGCTATATTCTTTTTTTTGAAGCAGAAAGTCTGGGCTCGATAAGGCAGGTATTTTCACTTTGGTCCAAAATGCAGAAAAAGAGAAAATTTATTTTTTCTACCATGAAAGTGGATGTTAATTATCTCAGAAGGTGGATAAATTAAAATATGGAAATATCGATTATTATAAATAATTACAAGACGAGGGGACTACTTAAGCAATGCTTGAAGGGAATTTTTGCCTTTCCTCCGTCAGTGCCGTTTGAGGTGATTGTTGTGGATAATAATTCTGGTGACGGTTCAGTTGAATTGGTGAGAGAGAAATTTTCTCAAGTAAAATTAATTGATGCCAAAGAAAATTTGGGTCATCAGAAAGGTAATAATTTAGGCATAAGCAATTCAGCTGGCAAATATGTTTTGATTCTAAATACGGATATTGCCATACTGGATAATGTTTTTGATAAGATGTATAGGTATATGGAAGCCAATTCTAATGTGGCGCTTGTCGGGCCCAAACTCAAGAATCCTGATGGATCAGTGCAAATGTCTTGCATGCGATATCCTACAACTTTTATGCCAATATATAGGAGGACATTTTTGGGACGGATTCCTTGGGCAAGAACCGCGATTAGCAGTTATTTGATGGAAGATTTTAATCATAATGAAATTAGGGAAGTGGATTGGATTTTGGGCTCTTGCGAGCTTGTTCGTCGGAGTGCGATCGATAAAGTTGGTGGAATGGATGAGGATTTTTTCATGTATTTCGGCGATGTGGCTTGGTGCCAGAAGTTTCATACGGCCGGATTTAAAATAATATATTTTCCCGAAGGAGACATTATTCATTATCACAAAAGAGAATCCGCTCAAGGCGGAATATTATCCAAGATTTTTTGGATTCACATCAGTGATTGGATTAAATATTTAAAAAAATATCCACAAAAAAATGCTGTTTAAGAAAAAAACAAACATTCTTGAAAAAGAATACTCCGCTATGGTAAATCTCATAAGCCATAATGGGCGCAAGAAAAAAAATAAGACATTGTTTAAGTGGATTTTTAGCATTTTTCTTATTCTTTTTTTGGCTTTAATTATTATTATTGCTCCTGCTGGCATTGAAGGATATTTAATTTTGCAAAAAGCTAAAATTATTGAGGCTAGAGCTGGTAATATAATGCAGATGGTCAAAGAAAATAATTGGAATGGAGTAAGCTCTGGATTGTCTCAGACTAAGGATGATCTTAATTATATCCAAGCGCGTCTTCATCGCTTGGGGTTGGTTTCTTATGTGCCGCAGGTGGCTAAGAAAATTAGCGTGGCTGATCATTTAATAACCGCTTCTTTAGATCTTTTGTCAGGCTACGGCGAGGCTCTAGGAGTAATGAATAGCATTAATGTGACTTCAAATATCAATACTGTGGCCGTAGGTCTTAGCGGTTCTGGATCAAAGAGGGATATCTTAATGGCTATTAGCAAGAATAAAGATGCTTTTCAGAAGATGGCTGATTATTTAAATAAGGCTAAGGCCGATTTGGCTGATATAAGCGCCGATGATATGTCAGGTAAATGGAGCTCCCAGTTTTCCCAATTGAATATTCTATTAAATGAGGCGATAGGCGATAGCCAGGAGGCATTACCGATTTTGGTGCATTCCCCGGAGCTTCTTGGCGCTGATAAAGAGAAAACATATTTGTTGGTATTTCAAAATAATATGGAAATGAGGCCGACCGGAGGATTCATCGGCAGTTATGGCCTGGTCACGGTTAAGGATGGAGAAATTACCAATATGTTTACAGATGATGTTTATAATTTGGATAAGTATTCCAAAGAGAAATTAAACGCCCCATCGCCGGCTCCTATAGCGGAATATTTGAAACAGAAATTTTGGTTTATGAGAGACGCTAACTGGTCGCCCGATTGGCCGACTTCGGCTAAGCAGATACTTTGGTTTTTTAATGCCGAGCGATCTATAGCCGGCTTGCCTCCGCAGAAAGTTGATGGTGTGATTGCCATTTCCCCGGATTTGATTTCCAATACGCTTGCCTTAGTTGGATCCATTGATATTAACGGCAATAAATTTGACAGCAATAATTTTGCTTTGAGTTTGGAAAAATTTGTTGAATCTGAGTACGTCGATCAAGGCATCACTATTAGCGATAGAAAATCTATTATGGGTCCGATAGCCAAAGTTATTTTTGAGAGGATACAACAAATGCCACCTTCGGAGCTTCTCAGGCTTTGGACCGTACTTAAGAATGATATTGATTCTAAGCAGGTATTGGTATATATGATGGATAATGATTTGCAAAATTATTTTATAGATCACAATTGGTCGGGAGCGGTCAGTCAAACCGATGGTGATTTCTTGATGTCGATTGATGCTAACTTGGCAGCCTTAAAGACTGATTCCGTCATGAAGAAATCAACTAAATATGAGGTGAATACGGATAGTAATGGCAATTTAACTGGCAAGGCTTCAATTATAATTCAGCACAATGGCAAATATATAAAGGATCTTATTTCTTTGTACCGTGATTATCTCAGGGTTTATATACCAGACGGATCAGCGATAAAGAAAGTATATATTATAAGCGAGGATGGCACGCAGAATCTGCAGATTCCGGCGGATGTTGATATAGGAGAAGAGCTGGGCAAAGAATATGCTGGCATCTTTCTAACTGTAGAGCAAGGCAAGACCAAGACATTAGTTCTAGAGTATCAACTGCCGGAGAAAATTCAAAATGATTATAGAAATGGGGTGTATAAATTATTTGTTCAGAAGCAACCGGCGACTAGTGGACATTCCTTGTCGGTTGATTTAAACTTCAATAAGAATGTTATAGCCTATCAATTCGACTTGCCACCAGCTAAATTAAGAGGAGGAAATATTAATTGGCAGACAGATTTGGTTTTCGATAGGAGTTTTTCTCTTAAATTACAATAAATATCATGTTAATAAGAAAAATAGGTATTGATCTGGGAACAACTAATGTCCTGGTGCATTTGCCTAAAAGAGGCATAGTTATAAATGAGCCATCAGTAGTGGCTATTTCTAATTTTGATAAGAAAATCATCGCCGTCGGAGCGGAAGCCAAAGAAATGTTGGGCCGAACTCCTGATACCATTATTGCGCAAAAGCCACTTAAGGATGGTGTGATTGCTGATTATAAAACAACTGAGGCGATGTTAAGGTATTTTATCAATAAGGCTCTGGGTGGTGTCAGGCTTTTTCGTCCCGAGGTCATGGTGGCAGTGCCCGCGGGCATTACTTCGACAGAGCGAAGAGCCGTGGTGGATGCTACTATCGCGGCCGGAGCTAAAGCCGCTTATATTATTAAAGAGCCTATTGTGGCAGCCATAGGAGCCAATATCCCCATTGGTTCGGCTTCAGGCCATATGATCATTGATATCGGCGGAGGCACATCAGAGATTGCAGTTATTTCCCTTGGCGGAATTGTCAGTTCTACCTCAGTACGAATTGGAGGTAATAAATTTGATTTGGCTATCACTGAATATATTAGGAAAAAATATAATTTAGCTATTGGAGAAAGGACAGCCGAAGAAATCAAGATTAACATCGGTTCGGCTATGTATCTTAATGACCGTCTGTATATGGATGTCAGGGGCAGGGATATGATTGCCGGACTTCCGCGTATTGTTACTATTTCTTCGGATGACATTACTGATGCCATTCAGGCTGAGTTGGAAGGAATTGTCTCGGCCACTAAGACCGTGCTTCATAATACTCCGCCGGAGTTATCCGCGGATGTAATTGATAAGGGGATTGTGATGTCTGGCGGATCAAGCTTGCTACGTAACATTGATAAGTTAATTACTCAGACTACGGGCATCTCGGCTTATGTGGCCGAAGATGCGCTGTATTGCGTAGCCAAGGGGACTGGCATTGCTTTGGAGAATTTAGAGAGTTATAAGCGCTCAATATTGGCTACCAAATAATTTGTATTTATGACCATAGGCATAGATGCCTCACGTGCCAACAAGGATTTCAAGACTGGCACGGAGTGGTATTCATATTACATCATCGAGGAACTCAAAAAAATAACACCTGTCAATACTCAGGTGATTTTGTATACCAATGAAAAGTTGAAAGGCGGATTAGAGAAAATGCCGAATGAAAAGTGGCAGGAAAAAGATTTGAAATGGCCACCGAAATATCTCTGGACACAGATTAGGCTATGGTGGGAGTTATTTATCAACCCGCCGGATTATTTTTTTGTTCCCGCTCACACCATTCCCTTTCTTCCGCTTCGCAAGAAGACGAAAGTCTTGGTGACTGTCCATGATGTAGGATTCAAGAGATCACCGGAATTGTACAAAAAAATTCAGGTTTTGTATCACGACTCTACTATGCGACGCATTAAACAGAGAGCGGATGTTATTATTACTGACTCTGAATTTTCTAAAAATGAAATAGTGGAATTATATAATATTAATCCCGAGAGAATAAAAGTGATTTATTTGGGATATGACAAGGAAAAATTTAGAAAGATAGATGATGTGGATAAATTAGTTTTGGATAAATACAAGATTACTAGGCCATATATTTTATATATCGGCCGGATAGAGAAAAAGAAAAATGTGGCCAACATGATCCATTCCTTGGCATTAGTTAAGGACAAGCATCCAGATTTGAGATTGGTTCTCGCTGGTGGAAGCGGGTTTGATTTTGAGGCTGTCAAACAAATTATTACTGATTTGAAATTAGAAAATGAAATAATTATTCCAGGCTATATCGACGAAACTGATTTGCCGCAGGTCATCGCTTCAGCAGAAGTATTTCTTTTTCCAACTTTGTATGAAGGATTCGGCCTGCCAATTTTGCAAGCCATGGCTTGCGAGACGCCGGTAGTAACTTCAGATATGGATCCTCATCGTGAAGTGGCCGGAGGCGCAACGCTTTTAACTGATCCTAAAGATGCTCAGGCGATTGCTGATTCTATTAATTCTATTCTAGAGAATGATTCTTTGCGACAAAAATTAGTTCAAAAAGGAATTGCCAGGGTAAAAGATTTTTCTTGGACCAAAACGGCGGAAAGTATTTTGGCGATTATGAAATAGTTAACGAGTTGCTTTGACGACTTATTCTATGTTATTATATAAACAATGAAGGCAGATTCGTATAATTTAAATTGGGATGTTTGCGGTCAGAAAAGGGCCACTAGGTTTCTGCAATCAGCCATCCAAAATAAAATGCTTAGCCATGCCTATTTATTTTATGGTTCCCAAGGAGTAGGCAAATATACATTAGCCAAGGAATTTGCCAAAACAATCATGTGTGTCGCAACAAGCGGTGAAAAGCCGTGTGGCAAATGCTTTTCTTGCAAGCAGATGAATCACGGTAGCCATCTGGATTTTTTTATCATAGAGAGAATGGCGGATGAGAAAAAAGGCAAGCTGAAAAAAGAGATAGTAATTGATCAAATTAGGGATTTGAAATCTAGGTTACAGCAAGGGACACTGCTTAATAGTTATAAGGTGGCGATTATTCCCGAGGCGCAATATTTAAATGGGTCGTCGTTCAGTGGAATGTTGAAAATTCTAGAAGAGCCGGCTCCCAAAAATATTATTATTTTAATAACGGATGATATTAGTAGGATGCCTCGAACCATCATTTCTCGTTGTCAGACCATAAAATTCGGTTCCGTAGCTTCTTCTGAGATAGAGGAATATCTGATCGGTAAAAATTTCAATCAAGAAGAGTCGAAGCTTCTTTCCAAAATAGCTTGCGGCCGTCCAGGCAAGGCACTCGGTTTGGCTTATAATCATGATAGGCGCGAGAAATATTTTTCCGGCATTAATTTATTCTTTGAAATTTTACGAGTGAATTTACATTCTAGATTTAATTTGATAAATAATTTTATGGATTTTGAATCGGGAGATGCCGGCGATAAATCTAGAGCCGGCAGTCTGCTGGAAGATTGGCAATCCATAGTGAGAGACATAATTTTGTTTCAGAATAATTCAGAGGAGTTAATTTCCAATTTTCAAAATATTTCTCAGATAGAGCAGGCTGGATCAGTAATTTCTCCATCAAAATTAGAAAATTTTTTATATGGCATAGACCAAGCCAAACGATATCTTGGCCTCAACATTAATCATAAATTAATTATAGAAAACTTAATTATAAGATTATGAACAAAAAAAATTATTTCAGAATTATTTTGGGCCTGGTTCTAGCAGTCTTGGCTTCCGGTTGCGCGGTAAATATAGGAACGGCTCCAACCGCCACCGTCATTGATGGCGGAATATGGAGAAGCGGTGACGCCGGAAAAACTTGGTCTCAGGACATTGCTATACCTACGACTAATGGCAAAATAGCCACTATTGGCAATATTGATGTGAGAAAAATAATTTTTGATCCTAGTGATCCTAATGCCATTTATCTGACTACGGAGAATAATGGGATAGTTTATAGCTACGATGGCGGTAGCAGCTGGCAACAATTTAAGAGGCTTAGCAGTGGCATGATTTATGCTGTTGCCATTGATCCGAAAAATAAATGTGTACTGTATAGTTTGGCGGGAAATAAGCTATATAAGTCATTGGATTGCGGACGAACTTGGGATACTCCATATAATCACCAAAATCCAGGAGTTGTCTTGACGGATCTAGTGATTGATTTCAGCAATACATCGGTTTTGTATGTGGTTGATGGAGCGGGAGAAATTATAAAAAGTACTAACGGCGGGGTATCTTGGGATACGATTTTCAGGGAGAGAAACGGTTCTTTGTTTTCTGATATTATAATGGATCCAGCGAACAGTAAAATTATCTATGCCACGACCTTATCTAATGGTATTTACAAGACGATTGATGGTGGTGTTACTTGGAGTTCTTTGAATGAAGGATTAAGCCATTATTCTGGAAGTTTGACATATAGGAAGTTAATAATAGACAGAGCAACTCCCGGAGCATTGATTTTGGTCTCACAATTCGGAATACTAAGATCCAGCGATGGCGGAAGTACTTGGAGTCCTCTTGGTCTTCTGCCTGCGCCAGGCACTATAACCTTGTATTCAGCCGCTGTAAATCCCAAAAATAGCCAAGAAATTTATTACACCACAGCTACGACATTAGTAAAGACAACAGACGGTGGCAATACTTGGTCATCACGGGCCTTGCCTTTTTCGCGAATTCCCAATACTATGGCCATAAACCCAGCTAACTCAAATATCATATATATTGGAACAAAGCTTCCACCTAAGAAATAATTGATAAATATGAACATTATTGAAAATCATAATTCAGAATTCAATTCTGCAATAGAGCATTTCAAGCAGGATATCGCTACACTCAAAACCGGCAGAGCTAATCCGGCTATTTTCGATTCTTTGCGGGTTGAGGCGTATGGAACACTTAATCCTATAAACGCCATCGCCTCTGTCTCTGTGCCCGAGGCCAGAAGTATAATTATCGTTCCTTGGGATAAGAATTTACTCAAAGATATTGAGAAGGCGATTAGGGATTCTGATCTGGGGCTGAATCCATCAAATGAAGGTGATAAAATTAGAATTTCTATTCCGCAAATGACCGAAGAGTCCAGAAAAGAAATTGTCAAGCATTTAAATCAGAAAGCGGAGCAAGCCCGAATTTCCATTCGTATGTTAAGAGATAGAATAAAAGAGGAAATTTCTGAAGCGGAAAAAAACAAGGAATTCGGAGAAGACGAGAAATATTCTTTGATGGAAGATTTAGATAAGAAGACCGGAGAACTGAATGACTCGATCAAGGAAATAGTCGGACAGAAAGAGGTAGAAATAATGACTATATAAATTAATGATTATTACTATAATAATATTTGCTGTAATACTTTCTTTGCTAGTGTTTGTGCACGAACTGGGTCATTTTGTGACGGCTCGAAAATTCGGCGTAGGCGTGGAAGAATTTGGTTTTGGTTTGCCACCTAGAATTATTGGATTGCAGATTTTTCGCAAGAAAAAGATGGCGCGTATTATTACAGAAGAGAAGAAAACAGAGATTTCAATCTCGGAGATGGATGACGGTACAATAGAAGCCAAGGAAATAACCAGTGATGAAATCAAAGAAGTTGACAAAGTAGTAGTTATAGACAAAAAATGGCGTTGGGTTGGCGGCAAATATAAATCTGTTGATGGCGAACCGGTTATCTATTCTCTTAATTGGATTCCTATAGGAGGCTTTGTCAAAATTAAAGGCGAAGAAGGTGGGGATGGCGCTGATCCGACTTCTTTTGTGGGTAAGCCAATCTGGAAAAGATGTATCATCTTGGCAGCCGGAGTCATTATGAATGTGCTTCTCTGCATGGTTTTACTTTCTATCGGATTTGGAATTGGCATGCCGGCGAGTGTTGATGGCCAGCCCAAAGGCGCTATAGTTACTAATGGCAAAATACAAATTATAGAGGTTCTTGATTCTAGTTCAGCGAAGTTGGCAGGACTCAAGGCTGGCGATGTCATAGCTTCCGTTGATGGACGCAGTATTGCCAGTGTAAATAATTTACGTAATTATTTCGCCAACAAAGAAGGCCAGACTGTTAATATTAGTATTATCCGTCAAGGCCAGGAAATTAAGAGTAATGTAAAAGTAGAAAAGCAAAAGGATTATGTCGGCATAGGTGTGGGACTGGCAGAGACAGCCACAGTCAGATATCCTTGGTATCTGGCGATTTGGATGGGTATTAAGACAACATGTATTTGGATTCGTGCTATTGTGGTTGCTTTTGTCTCTATAATTAGGAATTTGATAATTAGAGCACCGATAGGAGTGGAATTGGCTGGTCCAGTGGGTATCGCTGTGATGACGGGCCAAGCCGCCAAGATGGGGATTGCTTATGTCTTGCAATTCGCTGCTTTACTTTCTATAAATTTAGCCATAATTAATATTTTGCCGTTTCCGGCTCTCGATGGCGGACGCATATTATTTTTGGTTATTGAGAAGGTCAGGAGAAGGGCGGTTAAGCAGGAATTGGAGAATTTAGTCCATAATATCGGCTTTATTCTGCTTATGATTTTGGTTCTTGCGGTCACTTACAAAGATGTGGTAAGATATGGCGGACAGATACTGGGAGCCTTAAAAAAAGTCATAGGAGCGTAACCATGAAAATAAATATTCCAGCCAGCCTTAATCCTATTGATATTATCAGACGAAGTGGTTATGGTTCGGTTTTGGATCGTCGTGCCACCGAACCGAGTTTCTCCAGGCATTTGGGACGGGGATTATACCCTCGTTTTCATGTTTATATTAATGGTAATGTTTTGAATTTGCATCTTGACCAGAAACAGGCGAGCTACGAGGGCTATTCGGCGCATAGCGGTGAGTATGATGGTGATACTGTGGAGCGCGAAGTTGTCAGGATGGAAGAAATTATAAAAAAATTGGAGGCAGAAAGGGATGAAATAATTGAGGAAGAATTGAAAGTTCCGGAAGGATTTTTTTCAAAATTATTTGGAAAAAAGAATAAAAACTAATTTTTATGAAGGAAGAAAAAATTAAACAAAATAATAGTGAGGAAAGTGATCTGGCTATTACCAAAAGAAGTAAAGATTATTCACAGTGGTATTTGGATGTTATAGAAGCGGGCAAGCTGGCCGATAATTCTCCTGTCCGCGGTTGCATGGTAATTCGGCCGAATGGCTACGCTATTTGGGAAAATATGCAAAAGGTGATGGATAAGATGTTCAAAGAAACCGGAGTAGTTAATGCCTATTTCCCATTATTTATTCCCATTAGTTTTCTTAATAAAGAGGCTAAGCATGTGGAGGGTTTTGCTAAAGAGTGCGCCGTAGTCACTCATCACCGTTTGGAATTAGATGCGGATGGAAAATTACAACCAGCCGCTAAATTGGATGAACCATTAATCGTCAGGCCGACTTCGGAAACCATAATGTATGATACTTATTCTCGTTGGATTAATTCATATCGAGATTTGCCTTTACTTATTAATCAATGGGCCAATATCGTAAGATGGGAAATGAGGACTCGGCCGTTTTTGAGGACTATGGAATTCCTATGGCAAGAAGGGCACACTGCCCATGGGACCAATGAAGAGGCCGATGAAAGAACACTGCAGATGGTTAATGTTTATAAGAAATTTTGTGAAGAGTATATGGCTATTCCGGTTATTGCCGGAATGAAGACGGAATCTGAGAAATTTGCTGGAGCAGTTTATACCACTTGTATTGAAGCTATGATGCAAGACGGCAAGTCGCTTCAGGCTGGTACTTCACATATGCTCGGTCAGAATTTTGCCAAAGCCTTTGAAGTTAAATTCCTTGATCAAACTGGTGAACGCCAATATGTCTGGCAAACCAGTTGGGGCGTAAGTACCAGGCTCATTGGAGCATTGATTATGGTTCATAGTGATGATAATGGATTAGTTTTGCCCCCAAAGTTGGCCCCTACCCCCGTTGTTTTGGTTCCTATTTGGTCTTCGGAAGAGGAAAAGGCGAAAGTTTTGCCGGTGGCTAGTACAATTGCCAAGTCAATCTCTGAAAAATTGAATATTAATATTAAGGTTGATGATCGCGAGATGAGACCTGGACCAAAATTTTATGAATGGGAGAAAATGGGAGTTCCTTTGCGTTTAGAATTAGGCCCGAAGGATTTGGCTAGTAATTGTGTGGTGGCAGTTAGACGCGATAATGGAGAAAAAGAAAAAGTGGATCAGGATAAAATTATAGAATATATTCCCAAAGCTTTGCAAAACATACAAGATAGTTTATTCAACAAAGCGTTGAAATTTCAGAAAGAAAAAACAAAGAAAGTTGACTTTTATGATGAGTTTAAAAAAATAATGGATGGTGACGGTGGGTTTGTGTTGGCTCATTGGTGTGGTAACGCCAGATGCGAGGAACAAGTGAAAGAAGAGACCAAAGCTACCATTGCTTGCGTTCCTTTCGATCAAAAGAAGGAGAAAGGCAAGTGCATATATTGTGGTGAGGAATCGGAGGGTAGGGTGATATTTGCGAAAGCTTACTAAAATGTGTCATGTTTAAAAAATTTTTTGGAAAATTTAATAAAGGTTTGGGCATTGACTTAGGTAGTGCCCATACTTTGATTTATCAGCAAGATCGCGGGATAATCATCAGCGAATCCTCAGTTGTTTCCGTCAACACTAGGACTGATCAGATTTTGGCTGTGGGAGACGAGGCTAGGAAAATGCTGGGCAAGACTCCGCCTCACATTATTGCCACCAAACCGTTGGAATATGGTATTATTTCTGATTTTGAAATTACCGAGAAAATGCTTAAGTATTTTTTCAATAAAGTCCGGGCTTCGGAGAAGTCATTTTTTTCATCTTCGCCTCGGTCGGTTGTCGGAGTGCCACTCGATGTCACGGCCGTAGAGAAGAAGGCAGTGGAAGATGTAATCATGTCTGCAGGATCTTCCAAGGTATATCTGGTAGAAAATATCATGGCTTCGGCTGTGGGTGCGAGAATTCCAATTCAAGATCCGTCCGGAAATATGATTGTGAATTTGGGTGGCGGTTTAACTGAGGTGGCTGTCGTCTCTCTTAGTGGTATTGTAAATTGGAAAGTTTCTAGAATTGCCGGATCAACTTTGGATAGGGATATTATAAATTTTGCCAGAGAAGAATATGGCTTAGTGCTTGGTGAAATGGTAGCAGAGGATATTAAGAAGAAAATCGGTTCAGCTACTGAGCTTTTAGAGGCTGTGGAAATGCCTATGCGAGGACGAGACGTTTTGACCGGACTTCCTCGGGAAGTGATGATCAATGATTTTCAGATTAGAAAGGCCATAAACAAATCTGTCCAAAAAATGCTTGATACTATCAAATCGACGTTAGAGACAACGCCACCAGAGTTGGTGGCAGATATTTATCAAAAAGGAATTGTGCTCACCGGTGGTACGGCTCAACTCAAGGGTTTGGATCGGTTCATTGCCGAAGGGATTCAGATCCCGGTTCATATCGCCGATGACCCGCAGACTTGCTCAGTCCGTGGCATGGGCATGTTCCTGGATAACGAGCCATTACTCCTCGATATTGCTGTGCCATCATCCCAATAGCAAATATATGACTAAATGGTTAAAACCGACCGTTGTAGGCTTAGTTGCTATTTTTTTTGTAGCTGTTTTGCACTATATCGGTTGGATCAAGCCGGTAGAAAATTTGTTAATCAGGGCCGTTTCTCCTGTTCAGGAAAGAGCCTATTCTTTGTCGCTTGGCATAATTTCTTTCAAAGGAGATTGGCTGACTAAGAGAGATCTATTGGCAGAGAATAAGTCACTCAGGGGCCAACTGATTGATTTTCAAATGGATTTGTCCAGGATTAATAGCTTACAGGAAGAAAATGATTTACTTAAACAGGAGTTGAATTTTGTTAAAGAGTCAGGGCACAAATATGTTTCAGCCAAAATTATCACCGGAGTATCCGATCCTTTGTCTGAGTCGGTTATTATTAATCGCGGTTCTAGTGACGGGATAGCCAAGGGTCTTGCTGTGGTGACAGGAGGAGGAATTATGGTCGGTAAAGTCTCTGAGGTGCAAAGTAATTTCAGTAAGGTATTGCTTTTAACTGACAATAAAAGCAAAGTTGCCGCTACCATCCAAAATATCAACCATACGGCAGGACTTGTCGAGGGCCAATTCGGACTAAGCTTTGCCATGACCAATATTCCTCAGGATGAACCTATAAAGCCTGGAGATCTGGTAGTCACTTCCGGCCTGGAGGGGCAAATCCCGAAAAATTTACTTATTGCCAAAATAGAGAGAGTGGACAAGATTGAAAGTGAAATTTTTAAAACCGCCATACTGGATCCGATTGTGCCACTGGGCAATTTAAGCGATGTTTTAATTATAATTCCCTAGCTATGAAATACAATATTGCCACTTATATATTATTTTTTATTTTAGTCATTGTCCAGGTGGCTTTTTGGGGAAGTTTTTCTTTTTTCTTGTTGCAATTCAATCTTATTGTAGTCGGCCTGGTGCTATTATTAAATTTGTTTCCTTTTGAGAAGTTCCTGCCCGTGGCTTTGTTTTCCGGCGTCCTGATGGATATCTATTCGAGCCTTCCTTTCGGTACTTACACCTTGACTATACTAGCCACCTTCGTCGTGCTGGAAATTTTGTTTGTTAATTTTTTTACTAATCATTCGCTTTATTCCATGGTGCTTTTGGGCGTTATCGCTACTGTGGTTTATAATTTGGTATTTATACTTCTTAATGGCTTGATGTATCTGTTGAATTTCAGCAATTATATTTCCGGGTCAGGTTATTTACTGAATTGTCTTTTTCAAATTATGGACAATACTATAATTATTATTATTTGTTTCTATATAATTAATTCTATTTCTAGGAGGTTTAAGCCAATATTTCTTAGATCATGAATAAACCAGGTCCATTTTATACGCCGAAAAGCATTGATAGCGGACGTCGCAGCTCTCTTCGCTGGGTTGAAGATAGCGGTGATTCGGCTTGGTTTAATGGCACCTCAGCCAATTCTGATTTTTTGAGCCTGTCTTTGTCGAGTAAGAAAATTAGAATATTTTTTTTGGTAATTATTGTTGGCTTATTAGCGCTCTTGGGCAAAGGTTTTTATTTGCAGATCATGAGAGGAAATTATTATTTTTCCCAGGCTGAAAACAACAGGACCAAAACTGAATATATTCCCGCTCATCGAGGAATTATTTATGATAGAGGTGGGAAACCGTTGGTGCAGAACGTATCCGGTTTTTCTCTGATTGTCACGCCATCACAGTTGCCTCAGGATTCAACACAATTGCAATTAGAGTTGGGGCAAATTTCTCAGTTGGCTGGCATCTCTTTGGAAGATATTAGTAGCGCCTTGCAAAAAAATAAGGCATATTATTATCAGCCAATAGTCCTCAAAACCGGAATAGCTTATGATGATGCCATGGCCATAAAAATCGCCAGTGTAAATTGGCAGGGCGTGGAATTGGATAATGATTTTTGGAGGAATTATCTGGATAGCGTCAATTTTTCTCACATTTTTGGCTATGTAGGAAAAATTAATGCCGATGAGTATGATGCCAATAAAGATAATTATTTTTTGACCGACAATATTGGCAAGACGGGATTGGAAAAATCTTATGAAAGCTATCTTAGGGGCCAATATGGCAAGAATGAATATGAAGTTGATGCCTTAGGAAGAATTCAAAAAGTGATTTCTCAGACGCCATCCGTCTCAGGTGATGATTTGATCCTTTCGCTTGATTCTGATTTGCAGGATTATATTTATACCGATGTCAGCGCCAAAATTCACAATAGCACCGGTGTGGTTGTCATTGTCTCCAATCCGCAAACGGGCGAGATTTTGGCCATGGTGGATTATCCCAGTTATGATAATAATTTGTTTTCCAAAGGAATATCCAAGGATGATTATAAGAAGTTAATGGATGATCCGCTCAATCCGCTTTTCTCCAGGTCTTATCAGGGTGAATATCCATCCGGCTCTACGGTCAAGATTGTGGAATCGTCTGGCGCTTTGCAAGAAGGAATAATTACCAAGAATACCACCGTGCTCAGTACTGGTGGCATTCATATCCAACAATGGTTTTTTCCGGATTGGAAGGCGGGCGGGCACGGCGTCACCAATGTCATCAAAGCCATCGCCCAATCAGTCAACACTTTCTTCTATTATATTGGAGGCGGTTATGGCAATTTCAAAGGTTTGGGGCCGGAGTTGTTGGATAAATATTTCATCATGTTCGGATTAGGCCACAAGACTGGAATTGATCTTCCTGGAGAGCGTTCTGGATTTGTGCCCACAGTTGATTGGAAGAATAAGGTCGTGAAACAGCCATGGTATATTGGCGATACTTATCATTTGGCCATAGGACAAGGAGATCTTCTGGTAACGCCGTTGCAGGTTAATTTGTATACTCAGATTGTGGCTAATGGCGGTACGATTTATAAACCGCATTTCCTTCATCAAATTAATTTTTCAGATGGTAAATCGCAAATAATTCAGCCCGAGGTGGTAGGCCATGTGGCAGTTAGTCCGGAGAATCTAGCCATAGTTCGCCAAGGCATGAGGGAAACTATCGTGTCTGGGTCAGCGCGTAGTCTAGCTACTTTACCAGTTGAAGTGGCTGGCAAAACTGGGACCGCCCAATGGAATACTACCAAGCCGAATCATGCTTGGTTTACGGCCTTTGCCCCATATAACAATCCCAATTTCTGCATCACGGTTTTGGTTGAGCAGGGAGGGGAAGGAAGTAGTATTGCCGCCCCCATTGCTAAGGATATAGTTAACTATTGGTTTACGAGGAAGGAATAAACCCATAGCCCTTGACAGCCTTTTAGTGTTGTGGTATCCTTCTATCAATATTTAACACATTTTCAGAAGAGTCAAAAGGAGGAGTTTTTTATTTTTTACTAAGTAAACAATAAGGCATGAAAGATAATTATATTTCCAAGGATGGTTTGGAAAAAGTGAAAGTTGAGCTTGAACAATTAATAAATATAGAAAGACCGGAGGTTATTGAGAGGATTGCCAGAGCTAGGGAATTGGGTGATTTGTCGGAGAATGCCGAATATCATGAAGCGCGCGAAAAGCAGAGTTTCATCGAAGGTAGGATTCAAGAGTTAGAATATCTGCTCAAGAACGCCACCATCATTAAGGCGAGCAAGAAGACGGATGCGGTTTCCATCGGCTCTACGGTTCACGCGTCTTGTGATAATGGCCTGAAACTCAAATATACTATTGTTGGACATACTGAAGCCAATCCAGGCGAAGGGAGGATATCCAATGAGTCTCCTTTGGGGCAGGCGTTTATTGGCAAGGGCATTGGCCATGAGTTTGAGCTTAATGTCCCAGCTGGCAAGATTAAATGCAAGATTACACATATTGAGTAAGACACGCCCGTCATCCCGGAATTTTAATGTAATCATTAAAATATCCGGGATCCAGGTTTAAATAATTCGGGTCTGGATCCCGGATCTCCGCTCCGCTACGTCTGGGATGACGAAAGCGGTGTTTTTGGTTATCCACAGACAGGAGTTTGCTTAATAATCAGGTTTATGTTAAGGTTATGTTAACGTTAACTAAAAATATATTTAAATATTATGTTCAAAGACAATCTGATAACCATCAAGGAATTGCGCCAGGATTTGCCATCAATTATCAATAAGGTCAAGCGGGGCGGGGAGTTCTTGGTTTTGAAAAAGTCCCAGCCGGTTTTCCGCCTGTCATCGCCAAAAGCTGATGAAACCTGGGAAACAGTAATTGATTTCACCAAAATTAAAAAAGGCGGAATTGAAATTAATGAGTTAATCAAAGCTTTGTAATATGGATAAGCTGGCTAAGGCCTTGGCAAAAATGCCTGACAATGAGCGGCAGAAAATACAAGCGATCTTGATCAGGATCCGCGCCCTGGATTATACTAACATGGATTTTAAGAAGCTATCCGGACGCGATGATATTTATCGAGTACGGCATGGCGATTGGCGGATAATCTTTTATTTAATTAAGAATGAGGTGCATATTTTAGCCGTGGAAAAGCGGAGTGACAATACTTATAATTTTTAGCGATGTTTTTAGTTATCCACAAAAAATCCCAGCCAATTGGTTGGGATTTTTTTGAAAATTGTAAAATTAAAAATTGTTTGAAAATTGGAAATTGATAATTGTCCGCCAGAGGCGGATCCGCCTCTGGCGGAAAAATTTCCATTATATATCTAAATTCTTTACACTCTTGGCATGAGTCTGAATAAATCTCTTTCTTGGTGCCACATCACTTCCCATTAAGATATCAAAAGTTTCGTCAGCTTTTTCTACATCCTCAACCGTAATTCGTTTCATTTTGCGTTTCATTGGATCCATAGTGGTATCCCAAAGCTGATCAGGATTCATTTCACCAAGACCTTTGTATCTTTGAATGTTAATTTTGATTCCGCCGTATTCTTCCACTATAGCCACACCCGCCTCGCTATCCTCATTATTAGCATCTACCTCTTCTTCATCGGCCGGCTCCTCTTTGGCCTTGCCCGCCGTAGCCTTGGCGGAGGTGGGTTTATTCTTCTTCGCCACTTCAACCATAGCGTCTCTGGTACCGTCTAGCTCCTCGTCTGAATACACCCAGCGTACGTCTTTGCCTATCTGGATGCGATATAGGGGCGGTTGAGCCACATAGATATGCCCTTGCATCACTAAGTCAGGGAAGTGTCTGTAGAATAGAGTTAGAAGCAAGGTAGAGATATGAGAACCATCCACATCAGCATCAGTCATGATGACAATTTTGTCATAACGTAAATCGTCAATATTGAATTGTTCTCCGATATTAGTGCCCATGGCAATAATTAAGGATTTAACTTCATTGTTGGCAAGCATCTTGTCTAATCTAGCCCTCTCAACATTCAAAATTTTACCACGAAGAGGCAAGATGGCTTGAAATTCTCTGTCACGGCCTTGCTTGGCACTACCACCAGCAGAATCTCCCTCAACGATAAATAATTCTGAAAGTAGGGGATTTTTGGAGGAACAATCGGCTAATTTGCCAGGTAGAGCAAATCCGTCGAGTACGCCTTTGCGAAGCACGGTCTCTCTAGCGGCTCGAGCCGCGACTCTGGCTTTGGCCGCCAAAATACACTTGCCCAAGATGGCCTCGGCGTCCCTGGGGTTTTCTTCAAGATAGGTGGTAAAGGCATCAGACATGACTTTATCCACAGCTGATCTGGCCTCTATATTGCCCAATTTGGCCTTGGTTTGGCCTTCAAATTGAGGCTCGCCCAGTTTAATGGAGATAACCGTGGTTAAGCCCTCTCGGACATCCTCAGCGGTCAGATTGGGATCCTTTTCCTTCAAAAAATTTCCTTTTCTGGCAAAATTATTAATTGTCCTAGTTAAAGCAGTACGGAAACCGATCACATGCATTCCGCCTTCCGGATTATAAACATGATTAGCAAAAGCCATCAGAGTCTCGTTGTACTCACTGGTGTATTGCAAGGCAATTTCTACAGTAACTTCTTCCGCTTCTTTCTCAATATAGAAAATATTAGAATGCTTAGGTTCTACTAAATGATTGATGTGTTTGATGTATGATTTAATTCCACCTTCGAAATAGAATTTATAGCAAAGCTGTTTATTTTTGTCTGCATCTCTTTCATCGCAAACAATAATCTGGATTCCCTTGGTTAGATATGCTTGTTGTCTCAAATGATCAAGGATAGTAGTCAGATCATATTCCTTGACGGAGAAGATGGAATCATCGGCCTTGAAAGTTATCTTGGTCCCGCTGCCCTTGGCTGGACCAACGGCTTTGACTGGCTTCTGCGCCTTGCCGATTTTGTATTCTTGCATCCAGAGTTTGCCGTCTTTTTTGACTTCTGCTTTGGCATAGGAAGATAGGGCATTAACAACTGAAGCTCCTACGCCATGAAGGCCACTGGAGACTTTGTAGCCACCGCCACCGAATTTTCCGCCGGCATGTAAGGTAGTCATAACTGTCTCCAGGGCAGATACGCCAGTGGCTTTGTGCTTGTCCACGGGTATGCCACGGCCATTATCCTCGACGGAAATTATGCCATCAGGCATTAATTTAATTTTAATCATATCGCAATGGCCGGCCATGGCTTCATCGATGCTATTGTCTACAATCTCCCAGATCAAATGGTGCAATCCGGTTTCTGCCGTATTGCCGATGTACATCCCTGGGCGTTTTCTGACAGGATCTAAACCCTCCAAAACTTGGATTTGATCTGCGCCGTAAGCGTCTTCGTTTTTCTTGGCTTTATTGGTGCTAGTTTTTGCCATATTTTCGCTAATATTATAGTAATTTAGACTTATTTTGGTTATCCACCGATTAATCCTATTTTATCATTTTTTGGGGTTTTGTGCAATCCTACAAATTACAAATAAATACCGAATATACAAATGATTAAAAAATTAAAATGAAAAATGAAAAATGAAAATTTGTATATTTGTAATAAATTTGTAATTTGTAGGAGCTGATCGTAATTTGTAGAGGTTTATGTTATAATATTTATATATGGATAAGACTTCCTCTTCCGATCTGACCGATAGCCAGCTCAAGCTCAGCTATTGGTATGTCACTCATAAATTATCTTTGCGCCGGGCATGGAGAATATTTGTTATCGTTGTAGTTTGCCTTGTCTGGCTGTATATAATTTGGCAGTTAGTTATTTTTGGTATGACTTATAAATCGCTCCAGCAAAATATCCAAACTATGCTTTTTTCTCCGGACATGTCTTTGTCCGCCATAGAGAAATCGGCGCCGCAACCGCTTTCTATTTCTGATATGAACGTATTGGGTTCAAATAACGAATATAATTATCTGGTGCAAGTTAATAATTCCAACAATAATTGGCTGGCTCAGTTTCAATACCGATTTACTACGCCAAGTTCTACGGAGCAAGATTTCCATTCGGGATTCGTCTTACCAGGCGATCATAAGTATCTAATGGATTTGAGCAAGGCTTCACCCTCGGCTAGCTTGGAAATAAGGGACATGAACTGGTCAAAGGTAAATAAATTTGAGCTTACACAAAACAAGATGTCTCAGTTTATAATTGACAATATTGATATCACTAAGCCGTCCAATGCTTCTGATCCTACCAAAGTCTATTTCACCATTAAGAATGATTCTGCCTATAGTTATTGGGAGGTTGATTTGCAGGTGTTGCTTATGAGTAATGGTTCTATCGTTGGTATTAATCATATCATCCTGAATTCATTTAGGTATGGTGAAAATAGAGGAGTGAATATACTCTGGAACAATCCGGTGTCCAATGTTGATTCAGCAATTGTTATTCCTAATCTTAATATCCTCGACGGTAGTAATGTTATGCCTCTGAGCCAGTAAAAATTGTTTTTTTGTGATATTTATAATGATCCCGAAAATTTGGTCTCGGGATTTTTATTTTGCCTATTGACAAGGATTTATAAATTCTATATATTTATATTAGCACTCAAACAGTGAGAGTGCTAATAGATAAAAGTATTTAAATTTAGATAAAAATGGACGACAGGCAAAAAAAATTGCTTAAGGTAATTGTCGAAGAATATATTAGTTCGGCCACTCCTGTCGGCTCCGGAATTATTGCCGAGAAATATTTCAGTGATTTGAGTTCAGCTACTATTAGAAATGACATGGCTGAATTAGAAGAAATCGGCTATATTTCTCAACCGCATACCTCTGCCGGAAGAATTCCGACTTTGGCCGGTTATGGGTTTTATTTAGAAAATTTTGTCGCCTCTGGAGAGATTAATTCCAAGCACAGAAAAGTAATTGAAGAAACGCTTCGTTCTATCGGTAAAGATGAAGAGGGAATAAAAACTTTAGCCAAGACTTTGGCCGAATTGTCCGGTGGTGTTATTCTGGTAGGATTTTCGCCTATAAATGTGTATTATACGGGAATTTCTAACTTATTCAGACAGCCGGAATTTCAGCATAATAACTTAATGTTTTCCATGTCGGAGATTATAGATCATTTGGACGAAGTCATGGCTATGGTTTTTAATTCAGTTAATGAGCAGGTTATGGTGCTAATCGGAGAGGATAGTCCGTTCGGAGAGTTTTCTTCAGTGGTTATAGTCAAGTACGAGTTTTCAGGACAGGTTGGCCTTATCGGAATACTAGGACCGAATAGGATGAATTATCGGCAGAATATGGGACTAATTCAATTAAGTCAAGAATTATTAAAAAATATTTAAAGCTAAATATTATGGCAGAAGACAAAAATCAATTAACGGATGATCTCTCAGGAGTAGACATTGAAGAATTAAGAAAGGAATTGGAGCTGACGAAAGTGATGAGCGAGGACCATTTGGCAGGTTGGCAAAGAGCTAGGGCGGATTATTCTAATTTGAAGAAAGAACACGAAAGAAGACAGCAGGAAATTGCCGAATTCGCCAATGCAGCCACTATGGCAGAGATTATTCCCATTTATAATTATTTCAAATTAGCCTTGAAGCATATTCCAGAAGATTCCAAGAAATTGGATTGGGTCAAGGGATTGGATTTTATCCAGAAGCAATTTGTCGACTTCTTGAAGAAATTCAATATTACAGAGATTCTGACTGTGGGCGAGAAGTTCGATCCTAATTTCCATGAAGCGGTGGAGTGTGAGAAAAAGGATGGATGCCAAGAGGGAATAATTTATGAAGAAATTACGCCGGGATACATGTTGGGAGATAAGGTGATTGAGCCGGCGAAAGTGAAAGTAGGTAAGTAAAAGTATTTTGAAAAAAAAGAGCGCTCCGGACGGTTGTCGCGGAGCACGGGAACAAGGGACGGGTGAAGGTGCGGGTGGGGAATGCTATGCCTCAGCGTAATACTTTCCGTTGTTTGATGAGGAGTTGAACCTCTAAGATGGTTCCCTCGGGTTCGGTTTTTGTCGCAATTGCGCCGACACTCATCAATCCCTGCATTTCGCATGGAGTTCCCTTCGTGAAAATGATCGTCACAGTTTTGTCTCGATCGTGTTGCGGAACGGGTTCGAAGTTCATACGTGTTCCTCCTGTTGCGTTTCAGCCTGTTCGGCGCTTTTGCAGATGAAGTCGGTGATGCCACTAAGGGTGAGTTCATCGTAATCGAAGTAATCGAGTAAGCCGAAGTTGGCAGTGGGGAATTCCCTTTCCAACTTCACTATGATTTCCGCCTGATCCAGTGAATCGATACCCAAGTCATTGGTTAATCGTGCTTCGGGGGTTAGCGTTGTGTTGCTGTCCCCAGTGGTTTCCCTGACAGTTAAATACACTATATCCAATACAGTATCATGATTTAACAACATTATTGTGGTCTCCTTAGAGCCTTGTTGTAGACAGTACGGTAACTAACATAAGAATCATAAACCATTTAAAGATTATTTTCAAATTAATTAATTATAAATATAAATAAAGAAAAAATACTATGAGTAAAATTCTAGGAATCGATTTGGGCACTACCAATAGTGCCATGGCCATTATGGAAGGAGGCCAACCCAAAATTGTGGAAAACAAAGAAGGAGCCAGAACCACGCCTTCAATTATCGCAGTCAGCAAAACTGGCGAGCGCATGGTTGGTGTTTCTGCCAAAAGACAAGCGGTTACTAATCCAACCAATACGCTTTTCTCCATCAAGAGATTGATTGGTAGAAAATGGGAAGATCCGGAAGTGCAAAGGGATTTATCTTTAATGCCTTTCAAAATTCAAAAGTCTGGTGGCGGAGTGAAAATCGTTATGGGCGACAAAGAATATAGCCCTCAAGAAATTTCTGCCATGATCCTGACAAAGTTAAAGGAAGACGCAGAAGCCAAGCTGGGTGAGAAAATAACTGAAGCTATTATCACAGTTCCTGCTTATTTTGATGATGCACAAAGACAAGCCACCAAAGATGCCGGAGAAATCGCTGGGCTTACTGTGAAAAGAATTATTAATGAGCCTACGGCCGCTGCCCTAGCTTATGGTTTTGATAAGAAAAAAGGCGAACAGATTGCGGTCTATGATTTGGGTGGAGGAACTTTTGATATTTCTATTCTTGATGTCTCCGAGGACACGGTCGAAGTGAAATCCACCAATGGCGATACTCACTTGGGCGGTGATGATTTCGATCAAAAGATTATGGATTGGATTATGGGAGAATTCAAGAAGCAAGAGGGAATTGATTTGTCCAAGGATCAGACTGCGCTTCAAAGAGTGAAGGAATCAGCCGAGAAAGCCAAAATCGAGCTTTCTACTCAAATGGAAACCGAAATCAACCAGCCTTTTATCACCATGGGAAGCGACAGCTCACCCAAGCATCTTAATTTAAAGATGACTAGATCACAACTCGAGAGTTTGGTTATGGATTTAGTGGATAAGACTTTTGAGCCAGTCAAAAAAGCGCTTAGCGATGCCGGCATGACTACTTCGCAAATTCAGGAAGTGGTTATGGTTGGTGGTATGACTCGTATGCCATTGGTGCTTAAGAAAGTTGAAGAATTTTTTGGTAAGAAACCAAACATAACAGTTAATCCTGACGAAGTGGTAGCTCTTGGCGCGGCCGTACAAGCTGGTGTGCTTCAGGGCGATATTAAGGACGTGTTGCTTCTCGATGTTACTCCTTTGACTCTTGGTATCGAGACTTATGGCCAGGTGATGACACCACTAATTGATAGAAATACTACTATTCCTACTTCCAAGTCACAAGTATTCTCGACTGCTGCGGATAATCAGCCAGCCGTAGAAATCCATGTGCTCCAGGGAGAAAGACCAATGGCGACTGACAACAAGACCCTGGGTAAATTTGTGCTCGACGGTATCCCGCCAGCACCTCGAGGCGTACCTCAAGTCGAGGTGACTTTTGATATTGATGCCAATGGAATTCTAAATGTCAAAGCCAAAGACAAAGCTACCAGCAAAGAACAGCATATCACCATTACTTCATCTTCCGGATTATCCAAAGAGGAAATTGAACGTATGAAGAAAGAAGCCGAGTTGCATGCTGAAGAAGATAAGAAGCGAAAAGAATTAATTGATCTCAAAAATCAAGCGGAAAATTTAATTTTCACAGTTGAAAAGACTTTGAAGGATGCGGGCGATAAGGTTGATGCCACCACCAGAAAAGATATTATGGACAAGACTGAGGATTTGAAGAAGTCCAAGGATGGCACCGATAAGGAAATACTGCAGAAGAATTATGACGCCTTAAGTGAAGCCATTGGTAAGGTTGGTGCTGCTATGTACCAACAGCCTGGTGCTGACGCTGGTCAGGCTGGTCCTCAGGCTGGAGCTGGTGAACAAGCTCAAGCTAGTCAAACTGAGCAAGGACCAAAGACTGATGAGCCGGTTGAAGGACAATTTGAAGAAGTGAAAAAGTGAAAATTAATTATGAAAATTGGCATCCCTAGAGCGGGCTTGTATTATCTTTACTTTCCATTTTGGAAGAAGTTTTTTGATGAATTGGGAGTTGAGGTGGTGGTATCGCCAAAAACGGATAAGCAAATAATGGATATTGGACTTTCGACCGCTAACGGTGAAGCGTGTTTGCCCATTAAAATATTCTATGGCCATGTCAATTGGTTAAGGGCTAATGGAGCAAATATCTTTTTGTTTCCTCAGATGGATATAATGACCAACTCCCTTAAAAAGTTAGGAGAAAAATCATTTTTTTGTCCATATTTTGTGGGCATGTCTGATGTGATGAGGGCCGAATATCCGGAAATAGAAATAATCAGCCCCAAGATGGCTATGGATGATAAAACTATTGATCCTGAGTCATGGTTGGAATTAGCAGATAAATTCGGGAAAAATAAAGCAGAAGTAAAATCAGCTTTCGAGAAAGCTCAAGCCGAACATGTTTCTTTTATTGCCAGAATGCAGGCCGAACAATTGATGCCGGTAGAAATTATCGACGGCATAAAGATAAATAGTTCCAGCAAAGACAAGATTGCCATAATTGGTCATCCATACTTAACTTATGATTTTCACGCTAGTTTGAATATTATTGGTAAGATGATTAAAAATGGCTATTTTGTCAGGACTATGGAGATGATTACTGAAAGTGAGAAGGCTGAGGCCGTGGAATCGCTTTTCCTGCAACCACACAATCATTGGTTTTTGACCAATGAAGAGCGAATGGCCTTGATGGCAGTTGCCAAAGACAAAGACGTCAAAGGTATAATTTATTTGACGCCATTTAATTGCGGGCCGGATTTTCTGATGGAAACTTTTGTGCTCAAGGATGTGAGAAAGTTGAAGCCCATTACCACCATCTCAATTGACGAGGCTAGTGGTGAAGCCGGACTCGCCACCAGGATAGAAGCCTTTATTGACGTTTTGAAATAATTATGAAATACGCATCATACCACGGACTAAATCAACACATTGCCATGAGAGTGATGTTTAATTATTTTGGTAAGAAATTTATAGAACTTCCACAGCTAAACGATAAGATGTTGAGGTGGGGCGAGGCCAATGCTCCTGAATATTCCTGTTTTCCTTTGAAGGCGTATATGGGATTTTTCAAGGCCTTGATAGATATGGATGTCCATGATTTCTTCGTTTATGGAGCAACAACCATAAGATCTTGCCGGTATATGGATTTATGGGAAGGCGGAAAGAAAATACTGGCCGATAAGGGTTATGATTTTAATATCCACTATTGGGGTGGATTCGGCACCATGAATATTTTTAAGCAATTTCAGGGTATAATGGGCAAGTGCTCTAAAGCCAAAATTGCCGTAGGTATCTTGGTTTATGCTGATGCGCTTTATGCGGTTGATAAATTAAACGATGAAGCCAACAAATTAAGGCCAAGAGAAGTCAAGGCCGGTTCTGTCGATGCTTGGCTTAAGAAGTGGTATGAAAAAATGAAGAAACAGAAGAAGCTTGGCAAGCCTGTCAAGATCATGAATGTCGGTCTTAAGGATTTAAAGAACATCGAAATAGATAATGATAGGGAAATAATAAAAGTGGCCTTTGTCGGGGATGTGTTTAAGGTGCATGAACCGTTTTTCCATTTTGATACGATTAAAAAAATAAATAAGCTCGGTTTGGAGGCTAGACAGCCGATAACTTTCTCTTTATTTTTCTTTGGACAGAATCCTATTTTTTTCCGATCCGATATGGTGAAGAAATTTAAGAATTATCAGAAAAAAGCCAAGAAATATATGTCTTCTTCGCCGACCTCGTACTTGGATATTAGTATAGGGGAAGTAATAGAAGATCTTGAAAATGGCGCCAAAGGCATAATTCATTTTCAGAGCTTCGGTTGTATGCCGGATATCATGTTTAAGCCGATTTTGGATCGGATTGCCAAAGATTATAATGTGCCTATCATGCATTTCATGCGAGATACGCATGCTTCTGACGGCGCTTACCAGACACGGTTGGAGGCATTCTCAGATTTAGTTAAGCGGAAAAGCAAAAAATAAAGATAAATACCATGGAGCAAAGTAATAATATTAATAACAATCAAATGGATCCAAATTTAAATTCTCACGAGAAAAAGAGGGCTTATCTTGGAATCGATGTGGGTTCAGTCAGCTGTAATGTTGTAGCTATTGATTCCAATGGGAAATTGTTTTTCAAAAGATATATCAGAACTCAAGGTCAGCCGATTCAGGCGATCAAATTCGGATTGTTTGAAGCCAGCGAAGAGTTGAAAAAATATGAGATAGCCGGAGTGGGCACGACTGGAAGCGGTAGGATTTTGGCTGGATTTTTGGTGGGCGCAGATATAGTTAAAAATGAAATAACTGCTCATGCTACGGCGGCTGGAAGTGAAGTGCCGGAAGTCAGGACGGTTATAGAAATCGGCGGACAAGATTCTAAGATTATTATTCTCGAAGATGGCATTGTGACTGATTTTGCCATGAATACGGTTTGCGCGGCTGGCACCGGATCGTTTCTTGATCAGCAATGCTCAAGATTGGGAATAAAAATAGAAGACTTCGGAGATTTGGCTTTGCAGTCCGAGAGCGGTGTGAGTATCTCCGGCAGATGTACGGTTTTTGCCGAGTCGGATATGATTCATAAACAGCAGATAGGCGCCAAGAGAGAAGATATTATCCGTGGTTTGTGTGAAGCATTGGTCAGAAATTATTTAAATAATATAGGAAAAGGCAAGGATATTGAAGAGCCGATTGTTTTCCAAGGCGGTGTAGCTGCCAATAAAGGCATCAAGGCGGAATTTGAGAAGGCTTTGGGCAAGAAGGTGACTATTCCGGAACACTTCGATGTGATGGGGGCTTTGGGTGCAGCGCTTCTAGCCAAGGAGGCAAAATTAGAAAAAAGTAAATTCAAAGGATTTGATATTTCTAAGCATCAATTTGAGACCACGGCTTTTCATTGCCCGGATTGTACTAATAATTGTGAAGTGGTGGAATTCAAGGAAAATGGAAAGGTTACGGCCCGTTGGGGGGATAGATGTGGGAAGTGGGCGGAAAATTTAGACAAAAGACCAAAAGTTTAATAAATTAATTTAGAAATATATGGAAAACCAGAATCAAATGGAAATTAAAATCGCTGATAATTTGCCTGGCGGAGAATATGCTAATGCCATGCAGGTAGTGCATAACAAGGAAGAATTTATTCTTTCATTTTTTAATATTGTGGCTCCGGCTGGCAGAGTTTGCTCAAAGATTATTACCAGCCCGGGACATATCAAAAGAATGATTGCAGCTTTGGATGAAAATTTGAAAAAATACGAAGTTCAATTTGGTTCTATTACTCAGGCAGAAAGTCCGAAGGCAGAAATAGGTTTTAAGGCAGAATAATATTAATTATGGCAACAGACTATTACAAAATTTTAGGAGTTGATAAGGGTGCTTCACAGGAGGATGTTAAGAAGGCTTTTAGGAAGCTAGCCCATGAACATCATCCGGACAAGGCCGGAGGCAATGAGAATAAGTTCAAAGAGATAAACGAAGCTTATCAGGTTCTTGGCAATGAAGATAAAAGGAAGCAGTATGATCAGTTCGGTTCTTCCTTTCAGAATAATGCTGGAGGCGGAGCAGGTGGTTTCAATTACTCTGATTTTGCTAGAGCGCAAGGAGGTAATCCTTTTGGCCAAGGCCAAGGGGGAGCTAGCTTCGATTTCGGCGATATGGGAGATTTGGGTGATCTGTTCGGGTCGTTTTTTGGTGGAGGAAGTCAGAGAAAAACTAGACGTCAAACTCGTGGTGCAGACATGGAAGTAGAAATAACTTTGGAATTTGAAGAGGCCGTGTTTGGTGTGGAGAAAAACATAAGGTTAAAGAAAAATATAAATTGTGATATTTGTAATGGAAGCGGTGCTGAGCCAGGATCAAAAGTAGAAAACTGTGCAACTTGCCATGGAAGCGGTTATGTCAGTCAAATTCAACAGACTTTCTTGGGCAATATCAGGAGCCAGGCAGTTTGCCCTAAATGCCAGGGAGAAGGCAAGATATATGACAAGAAGTGCCACAAATGTCATGGCGAGGGCACGGTTGTTAGTGATGAGGAAATTAGAGTGAAGATTCCAGCTGGGATTGATAATGGACAATCACTTCGACTCTCTGGAAAAGGCGAGGCCAAAGGCAAGGGAACGCCAGGTGATTTGTATGTCAGGATAAGAGTAAAATCGAACACAAATTTTGTTCGCAAGGGATATGATATATATTCGAAAGAATTCGTCTCTGTTTCGCAGGCAATCTTAGGCGGGAAAATTGAAGTTGCTACTGTCGATGGTTTGGTAAATTTGAAAGTGCCGGAAGGCACTCAAAGCCATACGGAGTTTCGGCTTAAGGACAAAGGAATCCCGCATTTGGAAGGACGTGGCAGGGGAGATCATCTGGTCGAGATAATCGTGCGTATTCCCAAGAGCCTGACTAAACAACAAAGAAAATTAATTGAAGAAGCTGGCATATAATGATTATTTTCATTTCAATAATTTTACTTCTAATTTGTGTGGTTGCATTTTTTGTCGTTATTTTCAATTTTGTCGGCTCATTTATGACCGGCGTGCCATTTATGTCTTCCGATCAAAAAGGTGTTGATATTGTTTTGCCGACCATGGAGCTTGCACCCGGAAGCACTATTTGTGATTTAGGTTGCGGTAAAGCGCAGATACTTATTCATGCCTACAAAAAATACGGTTGCCAGGGGATTGGCTATGAATTATCAATTTGGCCGTATATTTTGGCGAGAATAAATGTTTGGCTGGCTCGGGCGGATGTGAAGATTTATTTTGCTAATTTCTTTCAGGCAGATTTAGGCCAAGTTGATGTGATTTATTGTTATTTATTTCCTAAGATTATGGAGAGACTTGAAGGTAAACTAAAGCGGGAATTGAAATCTGGGGTCAGGATGGTCAGTTATGTATTTAAATTACCCAGTATTAATCCAGAGAAAATTATAACAACTAATACTGATAAAGGGGATTTTGGTAAATTTTATGTTTATAGATTTTAGGTATTTCTCCCCGCCTCACGCGAGAGGCGGGGTTGGGGTGGGGTTGAAATTTTCTTAATTTTAT
>CAIPBY010000068.1 GCA_903863425.1 Candidatus Buchananbacteria bacterium
AGTAAATGCTACTTGACCTACGGCCGCTCCTGGAGAGGCTGGAAGTCCTGAGGCAATCACCTCGGCTTCTTTCTTGGCTTTGACATCTAATTGCTTATGAAGCAATTGATTTAATTGATTTGGATCAACTCGAAGCAAGGCTTCATCTTTGGAAATCATGCCTTCAGAGACCATGTCCACAGAAATTCTGACAGCCGCAGCTGCTGTTCTCTTGCCGTTCCTATTTTGTAAAATAAATAATCTGCCTTCTTGAATGGTAAATTCCATATCCTGCATATCTCTGTAATGCTTCTCTACTCGATCACAAACTTCAACTAATTCTTTGTAAATCTCTGGCATAATATCACCGAGAGTGGAAATTGGCTGAGGAGTTCTAATACCGGCCACGACATCTTCGCCTTGAGCATTCATTAAATATTCACCGTAGAATAAATTTTCACCGGTGGAAGGATTGCGAGTAAAACAAACACCGGTTCCAGATGAGTCGCCCAAATTACCAAACACCATGGCCTGAATATTTACTGCTGTGCCTCTTAGACCCTTGATACCGTTGAGTTCTCGATATCTGATGGCGCGATAATTATTCCAAGAGTTGAATACCGCATCGATGGAAAGCTTCAATTGAATCAAAGGATCCTGCGGGAAATCAATTCCCTTCACTTCTTTGATTACGGCTTTGTATTTCTTAACGATTTCCTTCAAATCTTCAGTAGTCAAATCATTATCAATTTTGGCACCTCTGGATTTTTTGACTTCATCAAGCACTTCTTCAAATTTATCTTTATCAACTTCGAGCACCACATCACCAAACATCTGGATCAACCTGCGATATGAATCCCAAGCAAATCTTTCATTGCCGGACTTGGTGGCCAAACCTACTACTGACTGATCATTAAGACCCAAATTAAGAATTGTATCCATCATGCCAGGCATAGAAGCGGCCGCGCCTGAGCGAACCGATACGAGCAAAGGATCGCTGGCATCACCAAGTTTCTTGCCCATTTTTCTCTCTAACTCATTGAGCTTGATATTTATCTGCTCTTTGGCTTCTACCGGATAAACCTTGCCATTCTGGTGATAAACATCACAAACCTCAGTTGTAATAGTGAACCCTGGCGGTATATTGATGCCAAGACCGCTCAATTCGGCCAGGTTAGCACCTTTACCACCCAAAATCTCTTTCATTCCCATGTTCCCTTCTTCAAAGGAATAAACATATTTCTTTTCTGCCATACTGATTGTTATGTTATTTTTTATTTTAATTTAAGTAGGTTTAATCTTTAAAAACGATTTTAATTTTCAATTATCAATTTCCAATTTTCAAACAATGACTTAATTATCAATTTTCAATTGAAAATTCTGAAATTAAAAATTGTTTGATAATTGATTATTAAAAATTGAAAATTAAAAAACGGGCCTATTAAGTCCGCCACCCTCCTACCGGACAGTTTATCTCATAATCTGCTTAATTGTTAATAATCCCTTTTGAGCTCCAATTTGTCCTACCACGGAAGCGGAATTTCTTATCCCCCACTCCAATGACTCCTTAATACTTTTACCATAGATAAACGCCGAAGTCAAGGCACTGCCAAACGCATCGCCCACGCCGATAGTATTGAGATTCTTGACGGCCTTTGCCCTGATAAAATAATACTTTTTGCCATCATAAGCATAAGCTCCTCGTTTGCCGTCAGTAATAACCACCAACTTCGGCCCAAACGAATAAATATGAGTCAATAATCCCTTAATATCCTTAAGTTTACGAAATTCCTTGGCCTCTTCATGATTAACCATGAAAATCCTGACATTTGGCAAATACTTTTTAATTTTTGGCAATTCGGCTAATTGCTTGATTCCCGGATTCCAAACAATATTCTCGTTTAATTTAACAACCTCATCCATAATACTCTCCCAATTATCTTGAGGCAGTGAAGTGACATAGAACCAATCCGCGCTTAATTTCCCCATCGGCAGATCTTTTTTGGATAATAAATCATTGGCACCGCGGTACAAGAAAGCCACATGCTCTTTGGCTTCATTGTTAACTGTGAGAATCACCGAGAAACCAGTATTGTGTTTGTCGTCAACTTTGATAAATGAAGTATCGACTTTATTCTCCTTAAAATTCTTAATAATACCAAGTCCATTATCATCATGACTTACTCGGCAGACAACTGCGGATTTGAGTCCTAACTTAGCAAAAGACACCGAGGCGTTAGCCGCTCCCCCTCCGCAATCAAAATAAATCCGGTCAGCGGAAATCTTGGCGCCATATTCAAAAGCCAATAACTTCTGCTTGGTCATGTTGCCAGTGGAAATTAACTCTCCTTCCTTAGAATAGAAAAGAATATCCTTAGTAGCTCCGCCGATAGAGATAACATCAAATTTGTTGGTCGTTTTCATATACCAACATTATATCAAAATTTAATTTAAAAAAATAGACCCGCGGACGTATATTCGACAACACACGTCCGTGAGCCACCCTAGTCTATATTTGCTGAGTATCGTAGATATCAGCCACCTCCTCCTAGACAATCTCCTTAGTATTGAAGGTCCCCACGATGTAGCCGGAAAAAACTCCTTGGCGGATGTGCCAAAACTTTTTCATATTGGAGGCCTCAATTCCGGATACAACTACCTGCGTACCATCTTTGAAAATCACATAACAATGGACCATTCGCTTTCCTTCCGTTTGATTCAGTTATATAGAATTACTCGCCTCCAGACTGCCATCGATATGACGTCCTATAACAAGTATCAACCTAAAAGAACACAAAATAAATTTTAACACAAAAAAAGAAGCTTGGCAAGTTTGCCAAGCTTCTCACATTGTCATCCCTATTTATTATAACTTTCCTTTACTTATTCCTTTCCTTATTTCAGCCATTAATTGCAAATAAAATCCTACATTATTTAAAGTCGCCAGTCGCATTCCCAATGGCTCCCCTGTTTTGAATAAATGATGCAGATACGCCTTGGTGTATTGCTTAAGATTAGAATTATTTATGGGAGAAAAATCGTCTCTAAATTTAGCATTAGATATATTAATAGTTTCATAAAACTTGTTTTTGGTTGTCATCCCGAGGAAGTCCGTAATCGGACGACGTGGGGATCCCGCGGGATTGCCACGGTCGCTTGAGCTCCCTCGCAATGACAGCGGTAAATACAGTCTGCCATGTCTGGCCTCTCTGGTGGGGATAACGCAATCAAACATATCCACACCCCTTCGCACTGCCTCAACAATATTTTCCGGCGTACCCACGCCCATCAAGTATCTTGGCTTGTTCTCCGGCATCTGTGGAGCTAAATAATTAAGCACTTCATACATCTGGGAATTGCTTTCGCCCACGGCCAATCCACCGACCGCATAACCATTAAAGTCTAACTCAACCAATTCTTTCAAGCTTTTGAGACGCAAATCTTTAAAAACTCCACCTTGAATTATGGCAAAATGTAATTGTTCCTTAAGCGTGCCTCTGGATAGGGCTAATTTGGCCTGTTTTGCCCACTGGAAGGTGGTTTCCACTGCTTGAGCCACTTCTTCCCTTTTGGCCGTGGAACTAGGACAAACGTCAAGAATCATGGCAATGTCCGAGCCGATCACTTTCTGAATCTCCAAAACACTCTTAGGCGTGAGTAAATGCTTAGAGCCATCGATATGCGATCTGAATTCCACCCCACCCGGCAGAATCTTCCTAATCTTGGAAAGCGAGAAAACTTGGAATCCTCCACTGTCTGTCAGTATCGGTCCTGGCCAATCCATAAATTTATGAAGTCCGCCAGCCTTCTTCATAATTTTCATTCCCGGCTGAAGATACAAATGATAGGTATTGGACAAAATTATTTCCGCACCAAGTCCTTCCAATTCCGGAGTGTCCAAATTCTTCACCGCTCCCTTGGTGGCGATGGGCATAAAAAACGGCGTGGATATTTCTCCATGTGCCGTCTTCAGCTTGCCCAACCGTGCTTGGGACTTTTGGGATTTTTTCAGTAATTTAAACATTTTCTTGACAGGCTTTATAATTAACAGTAATAATACAGTCTAACAATATTGCACCTTAACCGCAACTACGAAGAAAGGAGACACATGAAATATGTCCAGAATTGAGGGGGCTTTTCCTCCTCCACCTGATTTAGCCCCGCGAAACATTCTTACAAAAAGCGAGGGCATAATTTCAGATCCAACACCACTAGATCTTGCCAACACTCGCTCTGGCACTGGCGCTTATAGCTTCCAGGTTATAGTGATGTATAAACCAGTGCCTAATGTCGGCTGTTACTCTATTGATCCCGGATCTGGACTTCCGAATTTAGATACCATCACTGCCCTTGGGCTCATAAATTCTGGAGATCAAATGGCCAAAAACATTAACGTATTAACTTAAGCTCTTCTGATGCGATCAGGAGAGCGATTTTATTTTATTGTACTATTCCACTCAAATCCCCCATAATCGGATCCTTAAAAGCCGTGGTAATGGCTTTCACTGACTTACTTACATTAGCACCAGTAGTCATATCAATAGCGGTCAAATCAACTTGTGGAACTAGAATTAACACTTTTCCAATATCATTTATGGTCGGCGTGATACTGACACTGAAATCCACGGCCGTGTTCTGCGCTGACTTAGGCAGACGAGAAATAGTCCACAGCAATTTTTTGGTCTTCGAATTATAAATAACATCTCCGGTATTGTGATTTTCTTTGTTGTCCCAGATGACATTCTTCGGAAGCGTGGCTGACACCTGAATATCGGACATGTCATGTAGATTATTAACCAACTCCAATTTAATGTTATATCCTGACGCCTCATCGGCCTTAGGCTGAATATTGCCGGAACCAAGTGCGATATTGTCTTCATTGTAATACCTCGCCTGAGCGGTTAGTCCTATATCGGAATTAATGGAATTAGTAACCACCTTAGTCTTGCCAAGGGATTCCAGGCTAGTCGAGGTGGCTTGCTTGCCATATGCCTCGGCTGAACCTTCCATACTGAATTTGCTGACATTTTTATCCAGCACCACCGAAGAATCCTTGACTCTCACCTGCCAATTTATAGTCCCCTCCGCTCCTGGAGCCAACTTAAGCAATTGTGGAATCTGCTTGCCCGTCCAAGTAATTTGATTATCCTTCACAGTTGCATTTCCATCACCCTGATAAGTCGTCCAATCCACTATTTGCGAATCCAAATTAGCCTTTACTTGAATATTGGCTAATTCGCTTTGTCCCGTGTTCTTGAAGCTCAAAGAATAAATCAACAGATCACCGAAATTTATAGATTGATCTTCTCCGGAACCATTAACCACCATTTGCAAATTCATCTGATCTTTAGCCACGGTTGTAGTCAAAGATTGCTCATTCTGTAAATAATAATCCCCATTATTATTCAAATTAATCTTGGCCTGAAATTCAGTATTACCCGCATCAATCGTTGAACCATAATTTCCCGAAACCCTTATTTGTATTTGAGAGGAAGTGGCCTTAGTACTCGTTGAAAGTGAGTCTAATTTACTAATAGTCCAAATATTATTGCCACCGCCATCGGGCATCAAAGTTGATGAAGCATATGTAAATCCTGACGGATACTGGACTACTAATTGTAAATTATTCAAAGTTGAACTTCCGGTATTGGATATAACCATAGTATACTCCGCTTTAGAATTGGCTAGGATCTTTTCCGGACCGGTAATAGAGAGCCCCACAGTGGACGAAGAAATAATAGCATCGCCGTAAGCCTCCTGTTGATAGCTGGCATTTTGATTTGCGGGCTTGAAATCCATATTTGCTTTGAATGTCTTAGTGGTATTTATGGAATCCATAAGTATGCCGGAAACGACTATGGTTTGTGTCTGTCCGACAGAAAGAACGCTAAAATTCCACATATTTTTCTTCTCCCCCATGGCTTTGGGCGAAGATGAAGTGAGTTGAAAATTATCCGGATAAGTCAAACTTAATTTCACATCATACAAATTCACCTTCTCATTGTTGGCAATGGTTATGGTATAATCTCCCACTTGACCGGAGACCACAGAAAGTGGCGGTTCTATTTTCAATAGCACATTTTTATTGGTAAAAGTACTGCTATTACCCAGACTATTAAACAGCCAAAATCCCGCACCGGCGAGAATAAGCAACGCCACCAGAACCCCAATCAAAGAGTAAGTTATGGTTTGCCATAATGGACGCTGTCCCTTATCCAATTTTGTTAAATCCGGAATTTCACCATCGCCATTAGTATAAACTTCCACCAAATTCTTCTGAATATCTTTCTTGCCTTTTCCCAGTTTATGTTTGAAAAATCCTGATTTACAATTATTCTTTTTTTCTATTAATCCAACCAAATCATCCTGCATGGTATTGACCTCTTTTCTAAATACTAATTTTTCTTCTGCTTCATTGTGATGATGCGACGTTTGATTATCGGGCATAATTATAATTAATTATTTTTAATAAAATTTACATAATACAAAGAATCTCCATCCAGACTGCTTGAAGAGAATAATCCTTTATCAGTCAAACTCAAACTCGGAGAAACCATGGCCGGTTTAATACTTGCAGGATATTGAATTTCGCAAGTAAGCTGAACATTATTTTGTCCTGGCTGTTTCTGAATCAGAACTTTATAAAAATCTGAACCATTCTGATTTGAAAATATTGCGCTTATCGGATTGCTTGATTTGTTTATTTTTCCTAAATCCAATTTATATGGCAACTTATACACCAGCACCGCTTCCTTGCTCTCTCCTGGGGCGACAGTGAGCCAATTGCCAAAAACTGTTTTGCCGCTTTCATCATAAATACTTGTTTCTGACGGGTCAAAAACCACGGCCCTATCCTCCGCCTGAAGCTTGGGATTTGGCTTCAAATAATCTTCCAGCGGTCTTGAGCTAGAAC
>CAIPBY010000069.1 GCA_903863425.1 Candidatus Buchananbacteria bacterium
ATTGATAGACCCGCCAAGTCTTAATTGCATTTTCGGAATACCTGCCAAGCATTGTTCCGAGAGCACAGTGAGCCTTAATCATGCTCGGGTATCGCCGCTTGGTGTAACACATTCTGTCAGCCTTGGTGAATTTCACAATTGTTTTCCAATACAATAGCCTACAGAGGCAGTAACTAATATAATAACAACATCTAAAAATCCACCCCGCATATAGGCAACAATAGCAGCAATGGACATAATAGAAACGAATGTAATTTGATGCTTCATATTTTCTTTTCGTTGCGGAAACCCCTATCCCTTTAGGGTAGGGGAGGAGCAACGAAATATAATTAATAATTTCTGTTGACATCTTTCTTAATTCCTGTTATATATATCACAGTTCTTTGATACATGGTTTGGATAGCAGAAAATAAATTGCTTCTATCCAGTAAAATCAATCAAGCATAGTTTCTTGCCGAGATAACAATGCGCTGCCCTTTCGGGCAAATGTTTGACTCTTCGTAGAGTCGTTATCGTTGACACAAGATTAACACTCCACTCGTTGCCGTAAGGCAACCTGATGGACAGGCCACGGTCAGCAGGCCAATCGTCTGTAAGTCTTTTTTGCACAAACATTAGAGCAAGGCAAGCCCCGACCCTTCAGGGTCGCGGGTAGTTGACACGTTCGGTTCCATTTTAGAAATATCCTGCCATCCATAAACTCTGACTATTTCGATTCCTGTCCACGTGCCCTTAGGAAGGACATCTCCATTGACTTTCTCTTTGGACAAGGCACACCAGAACATGCCATTCCAATATCCGATATGCACATGGTCAATACTGTCACTTAACTCTCGTATAGCTACGAGTTGATAAGGTGGCGGTTTATCTTGTCTCCATCCAGAACACATACTCATACAAGCAATGTAGCACATATGGGAGATTTGTCAAATGGAATGTGTCATTTCTTTAACACCTGCCAGAAAATTTTCTTCACTTGATCGTCTGACAACGGTTTGCTGTCCAGTCTTGTGAAAACCATTGCGCTTCTACTGCTTATAGAATATGACGCCAATACCTTCTCTGCCTGTGCTTTACGAGTTGGCAAAAGACGAAGAGTATTTTCTACAAAATTATCAATTCCATCTACAATCTGTCGGACTTGTTTGGCGGCATCACATATATTACTCGCAAATCCTCTCACCATATTCCAACATTCATAGTCAAACTGCGATTGTAGTTGTTTCTCAAACTCTTGGTAAGATGGTTTCCCATATTCGAAAAATAACTCCAATGTATTTTCAAGCGTGGCATTCTCTTTGAATCTATGAAGTCGCAAATAAGTATTTGCTTTTATTTTATGAATTTCGCGAGAATTATTAGAATAAAGACAAATACCTTCTTTCGTTGTCCATTTTGATATCTCGTCCAACAATTCTTCGGTGGAATTAAACGAAAATGATTCTGGTCGTTTTATCCCAAGGTCTTTTCCTAATCTATCCAAGTCAGGTTGATGCATTAAGGAATAGTCATTTTTATTTACAACACCGACAAGCCAAAATTGAGGTTCAGAACCATAATCAATTACTATTTTTAAATTTGGAGTAGTTATTTCTGCAAGTAGGGTACAATGAGAATTTACAGTTAACCATTCTTTAATCTTGGGAGATTTAAATAAGCAATATTCAAAATCGGAGGCGTTATCAATGGTGGAGTAAGAAAACGTTCCTCGTGTTCTCATGCATAATTGTCCATTGACATAATCGAGGCAAACAAGTGAACCATCAATTTTTTCGACAAAAGAACAATTATCAATAGATAATGGAATTGGAAAATTTTCGGGGTTTTCTCCGAAATTTACAAATTTGAAAAATCCTCCACTCAAAAGTTCTCCCGTATCTGCCACCCATATACTTGAGCGAAATATCTTATTCTTTTGTGTAAACTTAGTTCCGATGTGGATTGGGGTTATTAATTTGGACGCCATACCGCCGAAGACTCCTTCTTTGAGTACGAAATCGGTAAAGTCGTAATCTGCGAAATTTATTTTCATACCATCAACATAGCACAGACATATAAAATGTCAAATGGAAAGTTGGAATTTTTGAAACCGATCATTTTTCTGGTTGTTACAGCAGTGACAAAGTACTTGGAAATTGGTTGGGTCTCTCCACGCTCCTCCGGCAGCAATTTCAATTTTATGATCCATCACCGCTTGCATATTGCCATCCGTTGTCCAAGGTTG
>CAIPBY010000070.1 GCA_903863425.1 Candidatus Buchananbacteria bacterium
CCAGATTTGCCATAGCGAATATTTTCCATGAGCGTTCTATGGAACAGAATCGGATCTTGGGGCACTAAGCTAATATTTGCCCAAAGGCTTTCCTGAGTTACTTTGGCAATATCCTGACCATCAATAAATATTTTTCCTGCGGTCACATCATGCATTCTAAATAATAATTTTACAATAGTAGTCTTGCCCGCTCCTGATGGACCGATTATGGCCAGCCTCTGATGCGGTTTGATTATTAGATTAAAATCCTTGAGTATGCACCTAGTTTCATTATAATTAAAAACTACATTCTTGAATTCTATTCTGCTCTCCGTCACTTTCAGCTTTCTGGCATTAGGGACATCTACAATCTCATGCGGAGTATTGAGAATTTGAGTCATCTCATCAGCATCAGACAGACTCTCGTAAATCCTTCTAATATTCTTGCCAAAATTCCAAACTCTCATGAAAATATCTATGACATAGGCCTGAATAAGCACAAAATCTCCCAAAGTCAAAAGATCTTTCTTCCAAAGATAAACCGCCAAGAAAAACACGCCCATCTCCAAACCGACCATGAGAAACCCTTGGACTGCCTCAAATAGATCGCCTAAATTCCAAGAAAATCTCCTAATTCTTCGCAGATCCTCAGTCACTTGCGCGAAATTTTTCAGTTCCCCGGCATAACCATTGAATAATTTAACATTATTATTGTTGGTAATAGTATCAGCAATCGTGCCAGATGATTTGCTCTCCATCTCATTGCGGATAATGTCATACTTCAATTTGTATTTAGTAAAGGCCAGATTTATAAGCAGGAACACTATGGTCCAAATCAGGATAGCTAGAGCCAAATAGGCATTAACCCTGACGAGCACGAACATGGCCGCTGTCACATACAACGCCAACGGCACCAAGCTCCACATGACATTATCATAAATAACCTCAAACGCTCCCGTAAACCATCTTACCTTCTTAACTAATGACCCGACGAAGCTATTACTAAAAAAAGTAAACGAATGTTTGTGCAGATAAGCAAAACACATATCCGACAACTCGGCGATAATCTTGGACTGGGCATAATCCATGCAAAAACTAGATATCCGCCAACACACCCATTGAATCAGTTTAATAATGGTAATAGAAACGAGCAAAGCAATCAGGCTCTTGGCAATTATATCCTTGCTTGATCCGCTAACCAATTGGTTGAAAAAATCTTTGAAGTATAGCGGGGTAATGACGTCAATCATAACCGCGCCAATAGTAGCCACAAGAATAACAAAACACAAAAGCTTGTGGCGTTTAATGCCCTGCCAATAGAATCCTAAAGTTTTACGAGTATTATCTTTCATAAATTATATTGTAACATTTTTTTAAGAAATTTTGAAATAAAAAATTTTTTGAGCAAAAAAAATAGAGGAGGCAGATGCTTCCGAGCGTGGCAGATCCGGGATCTACGCTGGCTTGGTAGACAACTGCATCCTCTTGTTGCGTGTGCACGGAAAATGTCCGTGCGACTAATGTTGCCCATCCCATGGGGATGATGGTACTGTCGCCGGGAGTCCGTCGACCGCTCTGCCTTGATTCGTTTGGGCTTTAGCGGACGATGGAATCGGCGTGGCGGACTTGGCTGTGCGCGTTCGTGTCCTTGTGCAGGCCGGCTGGCTTCGTCTTGAAGGCCGCGATGCTTCTTCCAAACCTTGGGGTGCCGCTGTCCTCGAACATGATCTTGTGTCCTCCTGTGTTCTGGTTGAACTTCCATCTGTGAACCTTCATCTAGCTTCAGATTTTGATCAGACTTTTGCATCCAATCGTGCTATCTGCCCATACGAGCTTAAGCAATCCTCTGCCTACTTTTATTATAAATCCATTCCATAAATTTTGCAATACTTATCCACAACCAAAAAACTGGCCACTTGGGCCAGTTTTTTTTATTAAAGTTTAATATCTTTTTGGTTTGCGATAATCGCTTTTCTTCCTAATATAATTTCCAATATTTTTACTCTTATCAAATCCACCATCATTATCGCTTTTGGAAATTGTTTTTGTTTTTACGGCAGTTGTTCCAGTACTATTTGAATTTGCTCGATTCCAATCAAAACCGCCACGACTTGGAGCAGAAGTCTCAGTCCTTGCCCATGAGCTTTTAAACCCTGGCTTAGCAACAGTCGCTCTCTTCTTCGTCTCATAGGGCTTATCAAATCCGCCTCTGGCAGAACTAGAACTTTCTCTGACACTATCTCTGCCATAACCGCCACGGCTAGGTATAGAACTTCTGCGTGGTCCTCTGATTCCGCTTCCGGCTCGAGCTGATCTCGGCATAATATCATTTCTCGAGGCGACTTGGCGCCTAGGAGGCAAAATCGGTAATTCCAAAATTGGAATGGCTTTTCTAATTAAACTTTCAATATGTCCTATGTCATACCTTTCTTGAGGCGTAACAAATGATATCGCTTTGCCAAGCTTGTCGGCTCGGCCAGTTCTTCCGATACGGTGCACATAGTCTCCCTTGTCATCCGGTAAATCAAAATTAACTACCAAAGCGATATTATTCACATCAATGCCTCGAGCCGCAATATCAGTCGCAACAAGCACTCGATATCTGCCTGACTTAAACCCGTCAAGAGCAGCCCTTCTTTGAGCCAATGATTTATTGGAATGCATCTCGGTCGCCGTGTGACCCATGGCCAGCACATGATCGGTGATATTCTTAGCGCCATGCTTGGTGCGCGAGAAAACCAAGACGCTTCCAACATTGTCAGCCAAAACTTTTTCCAAAAGTTGAGTTTTTTGTTCTCGACTTACCACAAAAATTTCCTGTTCCACATTGGCGGCAGTCGTGCCTGACGGCGCCACCTCGATACGAATAGGCATTTTCATATACCTAGCCGCAATCGACGTTATGGCCGGGGGCATAGTAGCCGAGAAAAGCATGGTTTGCCTATTGACCGGCAAAGATTCCAAAATCTGCTTGATCTGAGGCAAGAATCCGATATCAAGCATTCTGTCAGCTTCATCAAGCACGATGAATTTAATGTTATGCAAAGACAAATTCCTCTGTTGCAAATGATCATTTAATCTGCCAGGAGTAGAAATTATAATATGTGGATTGCGCTTGAGCAATTGCAATTGCTGATAAGAAGACGCTCCGCCGATAAGCACAGCGGTTTTGAGTCCCAAAGGTTTGCCGATTTTCTGAAAAACTTCATCAACTTGCAAAGCAAGTTCACGAGTCGGCAGAATAATTAATCCCTGACCTTTGGCTATGGCCAATTGCTGGATCATAGGCAAACCGAAAGCCAAAGTCTTGCCAGTTCCCGTCTGAGCAATACCGACAATATCCTTGCCCTCAAGAGCGGCGGGAATACATTGATGCTGAATCGGAGTAGGAATGGTAAATTTATTAAAATCCAAAATATCTAGTATTTTGGGTGAAAGTCCCAGGTCGCTAAAAAGACCAGTTGCCTGTTTTGTTTGTATCATATTTAGTTAAATTGACCCCAATAACTGCAGGGCCAAGAGAATATGACACAAGAGAGATTCGAGCCGTTGGCTGTATATTTACAGCTCTTTTTAATTAGATAATAAGTATAGCATGGATGGGAGGAGTTGTCAAGCGACATTGGTAATGTGCACACACATTTTGCACTTTTGGTGTATTCTAGAGGCATATGTCAAAAATTATGCCCAAATCAACAAAAGAAGAGAAATATAGATGGATTAAGCCCATCTTGGATAAAGAGATAACGATCAAGCAGATGACCC
>CAIPBY010000071.1 GCA_903863425.1 Candidatus Buchananbacteria bacterium
AAGCAATTGCTTCACCTTCTCCGCATTGTAGTTCATAGTCTTCATAACCATCTCAAAGGTCACATGATCATCTCCCTCTCGCCAAGAGTCATAATCAGTGGACATGGCGATGGTCTGATATGGAATCTTCAGTTCATTGGCAAGAATCACTTCCGGGCAAGTGGACATATTGATAATATCTGCGCCCCAAGCCTGAAACATTTTGCTTTCCGCTTTGGTCGAGAATCTCGGCCCTTCGATGGTGATGACAGTTTTATCGTAATTATATTCATAACCAAGCTCATCGCAAGTGCTACGTAACAAGCTACGTAACATCGGATCATACGGATCAGCCATGGAAGTATGCACTACTTCATCCGTGAAATAAGTCAAATTCCTGTGTCTAGTAAAATCAATAAACTGATTAGGAAAAACCAAATTCCCGGGTTTGATTTCCTCACGAAGCGAGCCAACGGCTGTTGTCGCCAAGATATGTGTGCATCCTGCATCTTTGAGAGCCCGAATATTTGCCAAAAAATTAATAAATGTTGGAGGAACTCCATGAGTTTTGCCATGACGCGCCAAAATCACCACCTCAACTCCCCCGATTTTTCCCACGGTCAAAGCCGAAGACGGTTTGCCAAATTTAGTATTAACCTCGACTTCTTGAGCGTCTTCCAAAATTTTCGGATCATCCAATCCTGATCCGCCAATTATTGCAATTTTATTCATACTTTTTCCTTAAAAAATTTAATTATATCAGGTAATTCAGGATAATGCGGTTCTGGCAAATTATCCAGCTCGTGCCAGCAATATTGCTTAACTTCATTTGGGTCAACATCGATTTTCAATCCACCAATATTATTCATCTTTTTATAAAAACAATGAATCATATTGTTAGTACCCGGCCTAGGATTCTGAAACGGCCCCAGATACTTTAATTCCTTAATTTTCATCCCCAACTCTTCAAAAACCTCTCTCTCAACACCTAACTCCGGCTTTTCCTTCTTTTTCAAGCCACCGCCCGGAAATGTCCAATACCTTTTCCGATAATTAATTTTTTCCATCAGAAACTTACCATTATATTCTATGAAACACAAAGCACTCCACTGCAATGGCCTGAAAATTAATTTATACAAGTCCGTAAAAGGATTGGTAATGGCATAATAAATCCTCCTCAGATAGTCCATTTTTCTCATAATTTTATAAAATATCTTTAATGGGCAGGGGAAAAGTGGCGTTGAAACGTTACCACAATTCCCCAAAAAAATGTCGGCTGTCGGCCTCAGTCTCTAAGGCGACAGAATGTTACGGGCGGTCATCCGGACCAGTATATGGGGATTCCGCAATCGCAACTATGGCGGCTACCGTATCCTTATAGGGAGGAGGCGCATCCTCAAAGCGTGGCTCAAGACGAAAATGATCGGGGTTGCTAACAAGATCCCGAGCCGTGTCCTCAATTTGTTGCAAGAACTTAGCATTGACCATACTCTCACCTCCTTATTCTGGTTCTGTGTCCCTAAGTCCATTTTCTTCATCTTCAACCGCAACCCGCACATGGTTTCCATCTGCCACGCACTCCGAACAGATACTCTCCAGCGGTTGATCGCGATACCGCTTGAACGGTTTGCCACAATCCGGACAAAACACCTCGCGATATCCGCAACACCACCACGATAACGGCTGAAGATACAGCCACAACAAGGGGAAATACTTTCTTAAAGCTTTCATCTTCGCTTTCCTCCACGGTTAAATGTCCATCAAAAATATCTTATCAAAATTAAACTTTTGGTTTGTCAATTTGCAAAGTTTCTATCGCGCTATCCGCGCCCGTAATTTTCACCACGTCCTTATCAATCTTCTTCAACTCCACATAAGCAGTATTATAACAATTCACTGTCGTACTTAAATTATTACCCAATTTCTTGAAATAATCATCATAAGCCACAATATGATTCTGCAGTAATTCCACGCGCTTGATGATTTCCTTGGTCTGCTCTTCAATTTTCAGAGCCCGGAGCCCTTGCATTACCGTCTGAAGATAGGCCGCGAAGGTGGTCGGTGAGACGATAATAACCTTTTTCTCGCGGAAAGCATAATCCATCAGATTCTTGGTGTTAACTTTGACCGCTCCCACTTCATTGACCAGTAAATCATAGTAAATCGCCTCAGCCGGAATAAACATAAAGGCAAAATCCATGGTGCCCTTGCTCGGCTTGATGTATTTGGAAGTCTCATCAATTCTTTTCTTCAAATCATTTTTGAACTCCTTCTCGTATTCTTCTTTCTTGGCAGGATCAGATTCATTGACTACTCGATTATAATTTTCCAGTGAAAACTTAGCGTCCACCGGAATAATTCCATCTTTGGTCATAATCGCCGCATCCACAATATCGCCATCATCAAATTTATATTGGAATTTGAAAGCCGTCGGAGGTAGAATATTTTCTAATACTAATTTCAAACTTGCCTCGCCGAGATTACCACGTTGTTTCTGTGAAGTAAGCACTTTTTCTAAATTCTTGAGCTGTTCAGAAAATCCCATGACCTGTTTATTGGTTTCGTGCAACTGAGTCACCTTTTCGGTCACGCCCCGAATTACATTCATACTCTCAGAGAATTGCGTCTGCATTTGATGCGTTGACTGCGCCAATTTGTTATCCACAGTCTGATTAAGCCCCTTAATACTCAAATCCATGGTTTGATTGAGCTCTTTGATTCTCTCCTGAAGCATAAGAAACGACTGATCATCCTTCTTGCCTTCGGTAATTAAGCTAAATTTTTTATTAAAAACCCAAGCCATGCTAGCGATAGCGATGATGAGAATTATGACGCAAATTATGAGAATTATTTCCATATTTTTATTGTATTTTCAATTAAAGCTTAACAGATAAGAGTGAAGAATTCAAATGATGCACCCGCACCCGCATGCCTGCGAGCATTCAAAAATCTTGTGCGATTTTATGCGAGAACAACCAGAAAATTTTACGAGCATGCGTAAGTAAAATTTTCGG
>CAIPBY010000072.1 GCA_903863425.1 Candidatus Buchananbacteria bacterium
AAAATTGTTTAAAAATTGGAAATTGATAATTGAACATTAATCATATGATGCGTTTAAATAAATTTTTAGCACTAGCCGGCATTGCCTCCCGCAGAAAAGCGGATGAATATATTGCATCCGGTAAAATTAAAATTAATAAAAAAATAATTAAAGAATTAGGAACACAAGTAGACGAGTTTGATGATAAAATTGAATACGATGGTGAAATATTAAAAATTCAAACCAACAAAGTTTATATTGCGCTCAATAAACCAGTCGGATATGTCAGCAGTGCTAATAGCTCGCAAGGCAAAACGGTTTTGGATTTGATTAAAATAGAGGAGCGGATTTACCCGGTGGGAAGATTGGATAAGGATTCTAGGGGACTAATTATTATTTCAAATGATGGCGATTTTGCTTATGAATTAACCCATGCTAAATTCGAGTGTGAAAAGGAATATGCTGTGAGACTGGATAGAGATTTTAACATCAAAGACGCAAAAATTTTGGAGAAAGGGATGATTATTGATGGCATTAGATTACAGCCGGCCAAGGTCACTTACAACAAAAACGGCGAAGTTAAATTAATTATTAAAGAGGGGATAAATAGGCAGATCAGGAAAATGATGGGGTATTTGGATTATCGAGTATTGGATTTACAAAGAATCAGGATTGGAAAATTAAAGCTAAATGAATTAAAATTGAAGGAAGGGGAATGGAAGTATATAAATAAAGGAGATGTCATATAGTCTAATAATTGAACAATAGAACAATTGAACCATTAATCCTTTATTGCTCGATTGTCCTATTGTTCAATTGCTAGTATTTAATTTATTATTTTATGAAGTTATCCATCATCATTGTCTCCTGGAATGTCCGGGATTTATTAGAAAAGTGTCTCCAATCTATCGCGAGAAACCCTCTTTATTTTCAGACGGAAACTTTTGTCATTGATAATAATTCCAATGATGGTACGGCCGAAATGGTGGCAAAAAAATTCCCTCAAGTCCGATTAATTGCTAATTCTAATAATTTGGGTTTTGCCAAGGCCAATAATCAAGGGATAAGGCAAGCTGTGGGGGATTATATCCTGCTTCTCAATCCTGACACAGAGCTATTCCCAGACACGCTCAGCAAATCAATCGAGTTTATGGCTTCTCACCAAGACTGCGGAATTATGGGTCCTCGGATGCTCTATGGCGACAGGAAATTACAGCCATCAGTCAGAAGATTCCCGACTTTTTGGCCTATATTCCTCATGCTCACAAAGACTCCCAAAGTATTTAAGAATATCAAAGCTATAAATAATTATTTGGCTACGGATTTTGACTACAATGAAGAACAAACCGTGGATCAGGTCGAGGGTGCTTATATGTTTATAACACGCGGAGTAATTGATAAAATCGGCTTTCTTGATGAGAGGTATTTCAATTGGTTTGAGGAAGTGGATTTCTGCTTGCAGACCAAAAAAGCCGGATTACAAGTTTATTATAACCCTAATGTGCAGATAATCCATCATGGTGGAAAAAGTTTTGCTCAACAGAAAAAGATTACCAATCAAAAAGTCTTTTTCCAAAGCGCTTGGAAGTATTTCCTCAAAAACGGATTTTTTAGACCAAAAAACAAATAACAAATATGATTATTCTTATTATATTTTTAATTCTTAGTATCGGCTTCGGCCTGTCATATATTCTGGGCAAGAATAAATTTTCACCCTACAAACTGCTTTTGAGTTTGTGGTTCATGGCTATCGCAATTGCTCAATTACGACTAAGCCCATACGAAAATCCTTGGACTCTTAAATTTTGGTTAATTCTTGGCCTATTTTTTGCCGTATTTGTCTTAGTATATTTAATATCTGCTCGAATGTGGCAAAAAAAACTAAAAGAGAGCAATGATTTAATCCCAGCAAACAATATTTTATGGTTGATTATTATTTTCCTCATGGCCATAGCCAGTATTATTACTAACGCCTATATTTTTCACCGCTTCGGAACTCTACCTATTCTATCATCCACTCCCGACAAGATGCGATTTATTATCAATCGGGATATTTTCGGCTTATGGGAATATGCTTCACTTTTCTCGCGGATATTCATCCCGTTGACTTTTATTTATTTCCTGCAATTCAAGCCGAAAAAATGGTTGAAGGCCTTGCTTATTGCCATTATCATCTTGGGCTTCGTGCTTCTATCACTCTATGCTTCAAGACTAGTGATAATTTTTCCGATTCTGCTTTGTTATTTCTCTTACCTGATAATCAAAATCAAAGAAATAAACTTTAAAAGAATAGTTTTGGCATCTGTTGCGGCTGTTGTCGTGGTCTTGGTAATTTCTATCGCCATTCCAGCGTTTAGACAGTCTATAACATATAGAGATTATCTCGATCCTAGCGCTCAGGATGATCCGTTCGGCTATATCGCCAAAATTGCAGGGCTTAGAATTCCCAAGAGCTTAAATTTTATTGTGCCTATTTATATCATTCCTTCTTTTAATCTGCAGGCTATGATGAGGGCTGTAGATATCTATGATAGCTCAAAACTATATCATGGCGGTTATGAATTATCCACCTTTAATTCCGCATTGAAAATTATTCATCAATCTCAGACTGCAATCAAAATTCCCTGGGGCACCATACTTCTGCCTTGGTGGGTGACGGCAACTTTCTTGTTCGGATATTTCGTTGATTTCGGGTATGTCGGAATTGTTCTGGCCTCGATATTTTGGGGTATACTTCTTTCTGGCTTGTATGTTTGGGCAAAGAAAAAACCGAGTTTGCTCTCGGCTCTTCTATTTGCTTATTTCAGTTTTGTGGTAATTATGAGTATTTATACAAACTATTTCATGCGTCCAGAATTATATATGGATGTGGCAGGAATTATCTTAATCGGATTAATTATCAGAGCGCACGGATTTAGTCCAAAACGCTTCCGATAAAATTTTTGTAACCCCTGACAAACTCCTCGGCTAACATTTCTTTTTTGCCTTCGATTTGTAATTTGTAGATAATTAAAGAATTCTGGCCACAACTGATCACTAATTTCTTGTCCGACATAAAAGCCTCTCCTGCTTTGACCGCCATAGCTTCAGCGGAGGCGGTTTTTTCTTTTTCCAAAATTTCTACTGGCGGAAATATCTTGATTCTTTTGTTATTCCACATCGTCCAAGTTCCCGGCCAAGGATAGAAAGCATAGACCTTCTGCTTGATTTCTTGAGCCGTATTTGACCAATCTATTTTGGCCTCTGATTTATTTATTGTTTTACAAAATGTGGCCTGGTTGTGATCTTGTTCATATGGCTTAATTTTGCCAGAGAGATAATCCTTGATTGTCTGGTTTAGCAAGTCCGTACTATCTTTAGCAATACTTTCATGTAATAAATCATTAGTCTCTTCGCCGGTTAATTCTATCTCTTTCTGAACCAAGATTGGCCCATGATCCATTTTGCTATCAACAAGCATAATGGTAATTCCCGTTTCTTTCTCACCATTAAGTAGTGCGCTTTGGATAGGGGAGGCACCGCGATATTTGGGAAGTAAAGATGGGTGGACATTAATTACGCCGGACCTGGGAATATCCAAAATCGTTTGAGGAATAATTGAACCATAAGCGACCACCACAAACAAATCCGCCTCCAAATCTTTCAGCTGAGTTATAATTTCTGAGTTATCTTTGAGCGTTTCTGGTTGAAAAACTTGGATGTTTTTCTCAACTGCTATTTGTTTGACTGGAGAAAAGGTGATTTCCTGATTTCGTCCTGCCGGCTTATCCGGTTGAGTTACAATTGCTGTAATCTCAAAATCAGAGTCATTTAGTAAACTCTCTAAGCAGGTGGCAGCAAATTCGGGAGTGCCGAAGAAAATGATTTTTGTTTTATTCATTCGGATTTAATTCCACAATCTTTCTCGCTTTATCAATAAACAAAACTCCATCCAGATGATCTGTTTCATGCTGAATAATACGAGCAAGCATGCCTTGAGCATTAAGAGTTTTGGCTTTGCCTTTCTCATCGGTATATCTGATGGTCAGTTTCTTGCTTCTCTTCACCTCACCGTATTTGCCAGGCACGGATAAACAGCCCTCTTCGCCCCATTCCTTAAGAATTGATTTCTTAAGAATCCTGGGATTAATCATGGCCACGCTGCCATCCTTATATTTAACTATAATTAGTCTTATACTTTCCCCAACTTGTGGCGCAGCCAAACCCACACCCTCCTTGAGCATAATTTCTGTCATTTGAGGGATTAATTTCTGGATTTTGGGATCCATTACGTCTGCAATCTTCTTGGCCTTCTGACGCAGGATTGGATTTGGTATGGTGATTATTTTTAGCATATTTTAAAAATTATTATATTAATAATAACACATAAAGTCAATTAAATAAAAACGAGGTATAGAGTCCAACTGGGTTGAACTCTCGCCTCACGCGAAGTCTTAGCTACGAACCGCGCCTACTCTTCGCCGAAGTACGGACAGGGCTCGGTCTGCAGAACGAGTTCGTTGTTATACAGCATATTGTAACGAGCGAAGACGACATTCCGCTCCCGAAGGAAGCGCTCGAATGCATCCGCTATAATGTAGACCTGATGAGTGCACTCTGGGATAGCTATCCCCGATGCCGAATAGTGATCGGTAAATATCAAACCCATATATGGTCTGTTACCTAAACTCTCACACAAAGTGACATCATCTTGCCAGTACAGCTTGCAACCGAACATTTGGTTCTTGTTTACAATCACAAGCGCGCTGCCTTCTCCGCCACGTTCATCAAGCTCAAACTCAGCAGATGGAATACCTTCCTCACAAAGACACCGCGCAAATTCGTTCAGAAGGCCTTCCAAATGCCGTTTATATTGCTCGCCGGTGATTGTGCAAACCAGCTGGAAGAAAGCATTCTCCAACCAATTCCGCAGATACGTTTTGCGTACATCATTGAAAGTACAATCTAACAGTTTCATGTGTTCTTCTCCTTGTGTTTGTGAACTGCTCCAATATCACACTTAACAATGCATATTAACATTAAGTTTGTAAAAAGTCAAGTCCAACATAAAAACAGTCATTTTTGACTTTATATTCTCACGCCTGTAAAATACCTTCATGGAAACAAAAAACGATAAGGGATTGCAAAAATTGGGCGATTTATTCGCCAACCGCCAGACAATCAAGCCACCGGCATACGAGTGGCAGGATTTTGCTTTGCATATAATCTCCGAACTGGGAGTCCCAGGATTCAAAAGAGCGTCGGTATTCAAAATATGCAAAGAAAATTCCAAAGATTATGTCGAAAAATGTCTCAATGAAACCAAAGAATTATGCAAGACAGGGGAGAGGTGGAAATACTTTTTTAAAGTTGTGGCAAATAAAAAACAATTGAACAATGAAACAATTGAACAATGAAAAATTGTTCTATTGCTCGATTGCTCAATTGTTAGTATTAAAAAGTTAGCTCTACTACTCAAGTTTAAAATTAGCAACCAAATATCCCACACCGAAAGGCGCTTCATAGCTAATTATCTCAGCCTTACAATTAACATTATTAAGTATTCCCAAGAGTATTAAAATTGACCTTAAACCGCACTCAGATGCTTTCTTAACCAACTGCGGATCGATATTGACGATTCCTTGGTGATCACTACCTTCAAGCAACTTAATTATCTTCTCATCAAATTCTTTGCCAGCAGAATTATAAGGTGCAGGAGCAGACTCGGTCAGGCAATGGCTCATGTCGCCGGAAGCAATCACGGCGATTCTTTTGTCTGTGTCCATAATCAATTCTTTGAGCGCTTTGCCGAATTCGAAATGAGCCACATTATCCAAAAGAGAGAATCCCACGGGAATTATCGAAGGTTTCTCTAAATGCTGAGACAAATAATACAATGGTATGCCAGCGCCATGATCAAGCTTGGGCTCAGAAATAATATTAAGCGGTACTTTGGAAGCAATCTTCTCCGTATTCATGGAAATCAAAACCATTTCTCCGCGAATATTTAACTTGGTAGAAAAGTCGCCAAAATCCTCAAAACCCACCTCATAATTCTCGCAGACATTAATTGTAAAAGCGTCGGGCTTAATATCTCCATGAGGAGAAATCACCACCAAAATATCCGGCTTAGAAGCATATAGGTCCTTCTCCAAACGCTCCATGGCCAACTTGGTTTTCTCAATCTGCTTGATATTGTCTTTGCCGATGCTAGGAATAAGCACTGGCGGATGCGGCGTAATAGCCGCAAAAACTAATGACATATGAATTAGTTATAAAGTTTATAAAGTAAAAAGTTCATAAAGTTGATTTAAATAAAATATTTTTTGACTTTTTAACTATTTATGAGCTTGTTGAAGAACTTGTGGTTTGTTGCCATTGGCCGACAATAGGATCGCCCAAAAGATGAATCTCCAGGGTATCTTTGCTGATAGTTTTAATATTCTTAGAATTATAATTCATACTTTTGAATACCGCCCCGCTGAAAATCGGAAGTCGCTTGCCATTAGAAATGACATAAACCGTACTCACGCCCTTAATCTTCACTAGCCAGCCATCAGGAAGAGTGACCGGATTGCCAGAAGGATAATTATCCAAGGCATCAGTACTAGTGCTGGTAATCTTCAGACCCGTAAAATCAGCATTTTGAACCTCTTTATTAATTACCAATTTCTTCTGTCCGCTAATTAGATAATATATAGCTTTGGTCTTGCTATCTTGCAACAGCTTGCCAGTTGGAAACAGGGTATATTCAGTGATATCCGATCCGTCTTGATACAAGGTTAAGTCTGAGTCTGGGACAATCGTAATATCATCATCACTGAATCCTACCTTCTTAAATATCTCTTTATTGATAATCTTTCGCTTAAAAGAATCAACAATCATATAGATATTACCACTTGTGTTCGCTTGAAGCAAGGCAAAATTAAGATATTTAATCGGTGGGCCGTCCTCATATAAGCTTAAGTCACTATCGCCAACTGTGATCACGTTTTTGGTGTCAAATCGGGAGGCCAGAACTGCATTGGACATTATCTGCCTTTTGAGTCCATTTTCAATATAATAGATGGTATTATCATCATCCGATTGCAAAAGAGAACCGTCTGGCCATTTCTTGCTGAAATACTTATTCCAAAGATTCCATAGATTTAAATTGCCGTGCAAATGGGGCGTATAATTATATAATCCTGCCGTGGCAATATTTTTGGGTGTGACCGAAGTGCCATCGATAGTGTAAGTATGTCCCGGCTGAAAACCAAATTCCGTAATATGATCCATATAATATCTGGTTTGCGCAGCCGCGGAATTTACCTGGCGATAAAATCCTTTCCATCTATCATCACATCCTCCGCTATCTGGACAGCCATAGCCGGTCGCCCTGTCATATTGACCCTGTGAAGGACTGGCATCTTCCAGTAAACTTTGTTCTTTTTGAACCAGGACTAGCAGATATTTGGGATTAATCATCCAATTGTGGGCGGTTTCATAAAATGTCTGCGCCGCTGTCTTAGAATTGTTTTCCTTATCAAAACATAAATAATTCTCTAGGGTGCCATTTCTTTTTTCTAGGAAATTAGTGATATCTTGTTGATCCATGGAATTATAATCGGTTAATTCCGTATCAGAAATTATATAATTAGGATCGAAGCTGGCCGCAGATACGCTTCTGCAACCAACAAAAAAGAGTAAACTTAAGGTAAAAAACAAAAACAAAAAATATTTAATTTTCATTATGGTAACAATTATTACTGTTAGTATTTATTATAACAGATATTAAAAATAGCTACAATAGAAAATTTAAAGTAAAAAAAGAGGGGGCCGCCTAGCAAGACAGACGGCCCCGGGAAACCAAGATGTGGGAGCCAATATATTAGTCAGATACTCCCTTTCCTGGTAGGCAATGATCACCGCCGTGACCATGGCAAAAAACTTAACAATTTCATCCGAGATTGGAACTTGCTTGTCGGCCAGTTTTCGCAAAAGACTCCGTTGAGTTCTTGTTAGGCCGACAAGTGTAGCGTGTTCTTAAGGTGTAATTCGATTCTACCACAAATTTATTTTTTTACAAGTATTAGCAAAAATGCTAGAATGAAAGCATAAATATGCCCATAACCGAAGACAACCAGCGAGAACAATCAATGGATCATTGGCAGGAGAGGAAACAGGCTCATTATAGCCAGCAAAATGAGGAAGAAGATAATTATGAACCTGAACCATCACGGAAAAAGGGTCATGGTTGCCGAAACTTTTCCGGCTGTCTTATTATAATTATTATAATAATCGGATTGATGATCTGGGGTACATTTAAGTTTGTTATTGGACCGGCCGTACTGGCAGTGGATCAGATACCAAATGACTTTCCCAAAGAGATTGCCCTTTACCAAGGTAATTTAGCCAAAATAAAAATCCAGACGACTGAGAGCAAATCAAAGGTATTGAACTTTCTTAATGCCGTACCCGATTGGGCTTCAGCTCCATTCTTGAAATGGCTATCTCCGGATATCAAGACGCAATTAGTCCAGAAAAATCTTAACCAGCTAAATTTGCAAGACAAAATTACGGTTGACGGTTTACGAGATTCTCTTGGGGCTTACAATGCCAAAAATGATAAAACCGTGTCTCTTTCCTGGGATAGCGTCAATAAATCCAAAGAAGAATTGGCCACTTTCTACAAGCAAGAATTGGAAAAGAATCATTTTCAGATTCAAGAGAGTATTTCCGATTATGATATTAATTTGGGATTTTGGAAAGACAATGTCTTCGGCGCCATGAAAATAGGGGATAGTTATCAGAATAATGGCGGGAGTGCAGTCAATATGACCGTAAATTATCCCTCCAGCACTAATCCGCAATAATTATGAAAACAAATATTCTTGGAGTTGGAATTGATAATTTAGAACTAGGGCAAGTTCTGAATCAAATTGAGGAGTGGATTAATGGTGACAATCAACATTTAATTGCCACTGTAAATTCAGAGTTCATTTTGGAAGCGCAAAAAAATAAAGAATTCAAAGATGTTTTAAATGGAGCCAGTCTAGCGACTTGCGATGGCTCTGGTCCGATGTGGGCTAGCAAATTTCTGCATGGGCAAAAATTAGCTAGGGTGACTGGCGTGGATTTGACTGAGGCTCTACTTTCTCCCCCTTTCCAAGGGGGAGTTAGAGGGGGTTTGCCTGGTTTAAAAATTTATCTGCTAGGCGGAGCAGAGGGTGTAGCTCAAGGCGTGAAAGATAAATATCCTGAAGCACAAATTGTTGGCGCTGAAGATGGTGGGAAATTGAAATCTGGGGAATGGGTGCTCGAAGAAAACAACAAAGTAATTGAAAATATAAATAATTCTGGCGCTAATTTGCTTCTGGTGGCTTTCGGCCAGGTACGGCAAGAAATGTGGATTGATAAGAATTTACCGCTTATGCCAGGCGTGAAAGTTGCTATTGGAATTGGTGGGACTTTTGATTTCTTGTCTGGTCAAATCAAAAGAGCCCCAAAATGGATGAGAAGTCTGGGATTGGAGTGGTTATTTAGATTAATCAAGCAACCCAGTCGGATTGGCAGAATTTGGAATGCTGTGATAGTATTTGGGTGGAAGGTTTTAAGAGAAAAAATGAGATAATTAACTATATGAAAATCATTATTTGTGCAAGCATCGACTTCACTCCTAAAATAAAAGAAGTTGCCGAAATTCTTACTAAGCAAGGACATGATGTCGATATACCGTTTACGAGTCAACGTATTATTAACGGTGAATTAACATTAGAAGATTATTTGAAGGAGAAGAATGAAAATGGTGATACTGCCTTTCGAGAGAGTGCTTTGCGTAAAATTCGTGATGATGTAATTAAAAAACATTACAAAAAAATATCAGAGTCAGATGCCATCCTTGTTTTGAACTTTGATAAAAAGGGCATACCGAATTATATAGGTGGCAACACCTTGATCGAAATGGGCTTTGCCTATGTACTGGATAAAACAATTTATTTGTACAATGATATTCCGAATATTTCATATACTGACGAAATTAAAGCCATGCAACCAATAGTTATTGACGGCGATTTATTAAAAATTCAATAACTATGATCAAGAAAAATACCAAGGTCATTTTCGTTGATGGCAATGATAATCAAACAGACGATCTCGTTGGTGGTATGCCGTTATCAAAAGGTGAAATAGTTCACGTTCACAAAAACAATCAATTGACAGACTACGAAGTAATTGATAAAAATATAGAATGTTTTTTGGATGGCGAAGATCAGACGGTAAATATTACTTATACACTTAAGAAAAAATAATAACTTAATCTAATTTTATATGGAAAGAAAAACTTTTTTAAAATCCATAGGAGCTGAGGGGCAGGAAAAATCAGCTGAGTTAATTGAGGCAGAAAGGACTGCCAATGAACTTGGAAACCAATTTTGCGAAGCTGGTTTAGATATAATTCAAAAATTATTACAGAATATTAATGATGCTGAATTGGCCAGTAGATTTAAAACCGATGTTGATGTTGAAAGACTCATTGAGGATGCCGAACCTGGAGAAACAAGTCGTTTAAAGGAACAGGCTCTGCGCAATGGAGGCCAACCAGAATTAAAAAAATTACAATTAAAATCAGAGGCATTAGGAATCCAAAGTGATCTTTTTTCTTTAGTAGATCGACTAAAAAGGGTTGTGATGGATCTCGAAGCGAGTAAAATAGAATAAAAAAAATACCAACAACAAATAATATATGTCATTATTCCACAAACAACCCAAAGTCCGAACACGCTTTGCGCCAAGCCCGACTGGCTACTTACATATCGGAGGCTTGCGCAGTTCTCTGTTTGAATACCTTTTTGCCAAAAGCAACAAGGGGGTTTTCTTCCTGCGCATTGAAGATACCGACCAAAGCAGAGAAGTTGAAGGGGCTGTGGATAACTTATTAAAAACCCTAAAAATCGTGGGAATTGAGCCTGAGGAGGGCCTATTTATCGATTCTGAAGGCAAAGTGGCTGAGAAGGGGCATTTTGGGCCTTACACGCAGTCCCAGAGGCTTGATTTATACCAAAAATATGCCCAAAACCTGGTAAATGACGGCCATGCCTATTATTGTTTCTGCTCGCCGGAAAGATTAGCCGGTTTACGTGAGAAGCAAGAGAAATCTAAGAAGCCAACCAGATATGATGGCTTGTGCCGAAATTTGTCGCTTGAGGAAGCCAAAGTACGAATCGCCAAAGGAGAGAAATATGTCATTCGTATGAAAATGCCAGAGAATAGAGATATTGAATTTGAAGATATGATCAAAGGCAAGATTAAATTCAACACTCGCGAACTTGATGATCAAGTACTGCTCAAGGCTGATGGTTTTCCTACATATCATCTCGCTCATATCGTCGATGACCATCTCATGGAAACTACTCACGTCATCAGAGCAGAGGAGTGGTTGCCATCGACACCCAAGCATATTATTCTGTTTGAGTGTTTTGGTTGGGAAATTCCAAGATACGCCCATATGCCTATGGTGCTTAATACCGACAAATCCAAATTATCCAAACGCCAAGGAGACGTGGCAGTAGAAGATTATTTAGCCAAGGGATATTTACCGGAAGCCCTGGTTAATTTTGTGGCCTTGCTTGGCTGGAATCCGGGGACAGAGCAAGAGATTTTTTCCATGGCTGAATTAATCAAGGAATTCTCTTTTGACAAGGTGCACAAAGCCGGAGCCGTCTTTGATATCAAGAAATTAGACTGGATGAACGGGGAATATATCAAAAAAATGGATTTGGATAAATTCATAGAACTAGCCAAACCATATTTAGAAAAGAATATCGGCGATGATGTTAATAATATAGCCGAAAAAGAATTAGTGAAAGCTTATGAATTAGAAAAGCAAAGAATATTCAAGCTGTCTGAAATAGGGGAGAGTGTCAAGTTTTTATTTACAGAATCTTTTGATTATAATCCGCAAATACTGGTTTGGAAAAAATCAGATAAAGCCGTAACTATCAAAAATTTGAAGTCACTAAGCGATGAATTATCAGCTTACCAAGAAGAAGGCTGGACAGCTAAAGAGTTGGAAGAAAAAATTATAAATTTTGTAAAAGACAATAATCTTACCAACGGGGAGGTGCTTTGGCCAATGCGAGTCGCTCTCACCGGCCAAGAAAAATCTCCTACACCGTTTGAAGTGGCGGAAATATTAGGCAAAGAAAAAAGCCTCAAAAGGCTGGAAATAGCCATAAATTTATTGAAATAAAAACAGCTGGTTCGCGCGTCTTGCTTGCACAAACCAGCCTTTACGACTGCTTGCCGTTAAACCCCTTCCAAACCAGGAAGAGTTGCAGTCTGCTCCTTCGGTGGACAATGCCACCGCCACTGGCCGCTTTCTGGCGGTTCCTCACAACACCTCCAGCCACCCTCCAACGCTTTGAAAATTGCATTGATCATGGGCGTGGTGTCATTTGCGCCTCCTTCCTCGCCACAACACGACCCGTTAACCAACTGGGGGGCGAAAAATTCATCACATCCCTCATCGTCACAGGTTATCACGCCAGTCTTCCCGTCTAATGCCATACCAAGACTCCTTCACAGATTGAGACGCCTAATTATTAAGGCGCCGAAAGTACCATCGTTAACTAGGACCAGTTTAGCTGATTTATGCAGATTTTGTCAAGTTGTATTTTTTTTGTTATAATATGAACTAGTTAAAAGTTCATAAAGTTATCAAGTTTATAAAGTTGGGGAATTAATTCTTAACTTTACAAACTTTCAACTTTATAACTTTATAAACTAACTTTTCCCATGCAATTAAGTAAGTTATCCAAAACTCTATATATTCTGACAATCATGGCTTTTGCCATCTTTTTTGGCCTGCAATACAACGCCGTAATTGCTGAAACAGGATCGAGTACCGGCGGTCCGGATCAAGCCACCATAGACCAACTAAACAAGCAACTTGAGGAGCAGAAAAAGGTGGTGGATGGTATAGTCGACAAAATTACCGAATATAAT
>CAIPBY010000073.1 GCA_903863425.1 Candidatus Buchananbacteria bacterium
CATATGATTAATGTTCAATTATCAATTTCCAATTTTTAAACAATTTTCAATTCTATAATTATTAATTAAAAATTGAAAATTAATTAATTGTTTGAAAATTGATCATTGGAAATTGAAAATTATAGTCCATGTTTCTCTTTAATAATCTCCATCGCCTTTTCATACTTATCCTTGCTTTTAGTTTTTAAAAATGGAAGCTTGTAAATAAAACTTGGCAACCATGACGACATAGTTCCGCTTGAGGCTACCCTGAATAATACTTCATCAACCCAAATTCCAATATGCCCTTGCTCCAGCATGGTCAACCACAAATCCCAATCCTGAAATCTTTTTAGCTTAGGATCAAATCCGGGAAAATGTTCGCGCCTAATCAAGGCTGAAGTATGGATATAGGGCATTTGCTTTAATTTATAAGCGTCATATGCCCAAAGCTTGAACTTTTTCCAACCCCACATAAAGGATGAATAAGCAAAGGATGCTTTCGGATCTTCTTCTAACTTTCTAAGCATTTTAGAAAGCATGCTTGGTTTAGTCACAATATCGGCATCTAGAAATATAACGTATTCCCCTGTACTTTCGGCAAAGCCATTATTACGAGCCGTGGGCGCACCCTGATTCTCTTGTTTGATGTATTTAATCTTTGCCAACCACGGTTTAATTGCTTCATCCAAATTATCCTTTGAGCCATCATTAACCACAATTACTTCAAGATCTTTGAGCGTTTGCACAAAAATACTTTCCAAACATTGATTAATGGTTTTGGCGCAGTTATAGGCGGGAATGATGACAGATATTTTTGGCATATTTATTTCTTCTTATATTTTAAATAACCGTAAATAGCGCCGAAAAAATGGCTCCATTTCCCCAGTTCAGCAATAAGCCGGATTTTTAATTTTAAATTAAATGGCAAAACACTTGATTTTTTCTCAATTTTTTGACCACCGCTTTTAATTTTTTGATAATTAAATAATAAATAAGACAAACTAGTAATTTGCGAAATATTCAAATAGGACATCTTTTCCCCGAACTTCCATTGCTTAGATAAATAATTAGAAAGACCAGAAGCATAATCATGATAAATAACCATCTCCGGATAATACATTATTTTGAAAAACCGGCTGGCTCTGTGGATAAATTCTTTACCCTCATGGCCATAGTCAAGATTGGCATCGAATTGCCCAATACTTTCAAATACATACCTTTTGATGGCGCAGTTGCCTTCTAGTAGCACAGATGATTCTTGAGGTTTGTCCGCCTGATGATAATGTGGCGCAAAATACTTCCAGATATTGTTATGGATTGGCTCCACACTGCCGGTAATAATATTTTCCGACTCCATTATCCTTTTGATATTTTCTAACCAACTAGAAGCAGCTATAGCATCATCATCGAAGAATACCAGGATATAGCCATGAGAATCATTAATGCCGAAATTTCTGGCTTGCGATACTCCCCTATGACTCTGTCGAGAAAATATGATTTCAAAATCAGATACAAAATCAAATATGACATTTTCAGTGTTGTCAGTAGAGCCGTCATCAACAACCACAACTTCAAATTCCGAGGCGGGCAAAGATTGTTTGGTCAAGCTGGTTAAGGCTTGAAACAAATATTTATCTCGATTATAAGTTGGAATAATTACACTAATCATGGTTATGTTTTTTTGAATTTATTGGGCATTATTTTACTAAATATTTCGCCCATATCCTCCTTATCAAATCCCTTGATTAGATATAATACTGCAAAATAGATTATAGCCGCCACTGGAATCACAATTACAAAATGCAATTGATTTTTGGTTAGAATAATAAACAAGGCCATGACTGCGCTACTGAATAGATTTTTGATCAGCGCAATAAATAAATATTTTTTGTCATAAGCCACTATTTTATCCACCACCACAATTCCCAGGATAAATAACAAGCCATAACTAAGCAAGGTGGCTATGGCTGCTCCAATATAACTATAAAATGGAATTAGAATTAAATTAATAACAATATTGAATCCAGCCACAATTCCTAGATTCACAGTATTGCGAGTTTGTTTGTTGCAGGCATTGAGCATGGCGCCGATTGGGAAGCAGATAAAAATTAAAACTAGCGAGCCGATAATAATCTGCAATGGCAAAATAGTTGGCTCGTAAGCTTTCCCAAATACCGGAACAATAATTTTGTCGGCGATGAATATGACGCCAGTTACTAGCGGTAAAGATAGAATTAATAAATAATAAATTGATTTGGTAAAATTTTTGGCCAACAGTTCTTTGGAATGAATAAAATAATGAGAGAAGGCCGGGAAAAGCGTAGCCGAGAAGGCCATGGCCACGAATTGCAAAGCAAATAAAATTTTGCTGGCGATGCTGTAAATTCCTACGGCATGATCGCCGGAGATTTTTGATAGCAAAATTACATCCATGGAAGAATAAATGCGGATAAACATTCCGGCTACAGCAAAAGGCAAGGCCAGCAGGATTAATTGCCTTATTCTGATCAGATTAAAATCGATGGAGGGAAATACCTTGATCCTAATCCGAAGTAAGGTTAAAGAGTAAATGAAGTTGAATAAGCTTCCCACCAAGTAGACGCCCATAAGCATCTGGAGGCCCAGATTGAGCTTTAGGACGACGAAACCAACGATAAGGACTATTGTTTGGTTAATGATTATGCCGATGCTCTCAAAGCTCAAATTCTGGTGTCCTCGGATGACGCCATAGAAACTCAGGGTAAACGAGTCAATAAGCATGACAAAGCCGGCAATATAAACTAATTCCTTGGTTATTTGCGGATAGCCGAGTAGATTGGCGATAAGAACTAAAGCGCCATAAATCACTAATGATGCCAGTAGTTTGAAGCCGATGACAGTGGATAGTTGCTTTTGTGAACTTTCTTTGTCGCGGGCACTTTCACGAATCAGTATTTGAGTTACGCCCAAATCCAGAATCATAGCAAAGATGGTGCTAAAACTCAACGCAAAACTGTATTTACCCATGTTGGCAACTCCAATTGATCTGGCCACCAGAGCGAAATACAAAAATGACAATACTTTTTGTATTGCCATGGCACTGGCAAAAAAGGTGGTGTTTTTGGCTAAATTTTGACCGCTCATAGTATTTGAATTATAGCAAGAATAGAGGGAGATTTAAAGGGTTGACTTTCCGCTTAATTTGTTTTAGACTTTAAAAGTTGATGGCATAAACTACAAGTGAAGAGAAAGGAGTGGTTGCCATGGTTAGACCAGGCGATACGAGAAGGTACGTTTTTAAGCATGCAGAAGGTTCCAAGGATAACCTGAACGGGTTGTTCTATGATAGACAACTCTGCACGGTGATCGAGAACAAAACAGACATTGAGGAGTACAAGAGTCTCATCGCGGTTCGTTTCGGTGATGGCAGAGAACCATTTCTCGTCACCGAAGATGAGCTTGAAGAGATTCAATACCCCGTTCTTCCGGAATGACCGAGACATGTACAACCCGAACGGCATTAAACCGCCATTAACAGGGGGATTCACCGCGTGAATCATCCCTTTTTTATTTAATTAAACCCTCCCCAACCCTCCCTTTCGTAAAGGGAGGGAGAAATACACCAACATCCTACATTCCTCATTTTGCACCCGCACCCATGCGAGCATTCAAAAATCTTGTGCTGATTTTATGCGGGAACGACCAGAAAATTTTACGAGCATGCGTAAGTAAAATTTTCGGGAGTGAAGCATAAAATCTAGCCATGATTTTTGACAGCGAGCGACTTTTCTTTTGCCCGACTTTTCTTTCCTAGAAAAGAAAAGTGGTGAAAAATAATTAAAAAAAACAACTCGGAATAAATCCGAGTTGTTCGATAAAATATATTTTTAACGTTTACTCCACTGTGGAGCACGTCTGGCACGTCGAAGTCCTGGCTTCTTTCTTTCCTTGACTCTTGGATCTCTAGTCATAAATCCTTCAGCTTTGAGCACAGCACGAAGAGTTGGATCTAATATTTCCAAGGCTCGTGAAATCGCATGCCTGCAAGCTCCTGCCTGTGATACCTGTCCACCACCCTTAACCTTAAGCGACAAATCTACATCCTTCTCATGTCCAGTGAGCTGTAATGGCTTAAGCACTATATTTTGTAAGTCAGGTCGAGGAAAATACAAATTTAAAGCCTTGCCATTGATAGTTATCTCGCCTTTACCCTTAGTCAATCTAGAATTGCAACCAGCGGTTTTACGAGCTCCTTTGGTATTTATAGTATCCTTTTTGATTGTTGGTTTTTTATCTTCAGCCATAATTATTTCTTAATTAACAGTCTTTTGATCATTAAATCCCTTAATTTATTCTTTGGCAACATTCCCATCACGGCTTCTTTGAGCACCATGCCTGGATCCTTGGCAAAAACATCAGCCAATTTCTTGGTTCGTAGACCGCCTGGATGCATAGTGTGATGAATGTAAACTTTTTGTTCAAATTTCTTGCCAGTAAATTTAATCTTATTGCAATTGGAAATCTCAACAATATCACCGCCATCAATATGTGGTCTGAAGGATGGCTTGTTCTTGCCACGAAGAAGAATAGCTATTTCAGAGGCTAATCTGCCTAGCGGTCTATCTGTAGCGTCTATCTGGTGAGTTTTTCTTACAATCTTTTCCATATATTAATATTTATTCTACCATTGTTAAAATTGCCATCGCAGCATTATCGCCCAATCTTGGAGGAATTTTGGTAATTCTGGTATATCCGCCTTTTCTCTCTTTGAATCTTGGCCCTATTACTTCAAATAACTTCTTAACTGCTCCTTCGACGTAGAGAATCTTCAAAGCTTCTCTTCTGTGATGAAGGGTATCAATTTTACCTAGCGTAATTATTTTTTCAACCATAGGTCGAAGTAATTTGGCTTTCGGTGTAGTGGTCTTTATTTTTTCATAAATAATAAAGCTGGTGGCCAAATTTCGCATCATAGCTTCTCTTGGCGCCTTTTCCCTACCTAAAGTTTTTCCTTTTCTTTGATGTCTCATAACTTTTTAACTCTTTTTTGGTCGTCCTCTTTTCTTTGGTTTGTCTTCTCCTTCAACTTCTTCTGTTGCCTCTGCCACATCTAGGGCTGGTTCTATTTCTGGAGCCTCTGACAGTACAGGCATATCCGGCAAATTGGATATTACTGGAGCTTCAATATCGATTTCTTCAATCTCGGCAATTCCGCCTTCCATGATCCAGCCGAATTGACTAACTAGAATTTCACCAGCCTTCTTCACGGCATCTTCTGGAGAAATAGTGCCATCAGTCTCGATGGTCAAAATCAATTTATCAAAATCAGTTCTTTGTCCAACACGAGTCGCTTCGACATCCATACCCACGTTTATAACTGGAGTAAAGATAGAATCAACCAGTATGGTGCCGATTTCACCCTTGCCTTTGCCTTGTTCTTCTGTTGGTACATAGCCGATCCCCTTGGCAACAGTTAAATCCATTTCCAAAGTGGTATCCTTATCATTTAAAGTAGTAATAACTAAATCTTTGTTGATAATCTCAGCATCAGCAGATGGTTCAATATCAGCTCCAGTCACCTTTTTCTCGCCTTTGGCTTTCAATTTCAAAGATACTGGTTCATCGCCATAAACCTTGATGCGAAGTTTTTTCAAGTTTAGAATAATTTCAAGTATGTCGTCGGAAACATTATCAAGTGAGCTGAATTCATGCTGGACTCCTTTGATCTTCACTGCAGTTACAGCTCCGCCAGGAAGAGACGACAAAAGCACTCTTCGCAAAGAATTGCCCAAAGTTAAACCATAACCAGGAAAACAAGGCTCAATAACAATCTTAGCCTTAGAACCCTTGGCTATCTCCTCGACAACGAATTTTTTTGGTAAAGAAATATTTTTCATAATTTTGTTATCCGCCGTAGCTTGCTACGCCTCCGCGGACATTATGGTAATAATTAAAATTTATTTTTATTTAGAATAGAACTCAACAATAGTTCTCCAATCGATATTCACAGCCACATCACTGGTCTTTGGCAAAGAAGTGACTTTTCCTTTCAATTCTTTGAAATCAAGACTTAACCATGGTACGATATTTTCTTTCTTGGCTAATCTTTCCTTCAAATTAGTGAAGGCACTCTTTTTGGTGCTAGATTCTCTGATGCTGATAATATCTCCAACCTTGACTAAATATGATGGGATATCTACTTTTTTGCCATTTACCGTAATATGTCCATGATTTACTATCTGTCTGGCTTGAGTTCGCGAAGTCCCAATACCTAAACGGTAAACAGTATTATCTAATCTTGATTCTAGAAATTTGAACAATAATTCTCCAGTATTTCCAACTTTCTTGAAAGCTTCTTCAAAATAATTTCTGAATTGCTTCTCTCGAAGTCCGTAAGTTCGTTTGGCTTTTTGTTTTTCCAAAAGCTGTCGTCCGTAATTAGTCAATTTGGACATTCTTTTGTTATTGCCATGAACTCCTGGAGGAAAACTTCTTTTGACTAGAGTGCATTTTGGACCATCGCACTTCTCACCTTTAAGAAAAAGTTTTTCACCGGCTCTTCGGCATTTCTTGCATTGTGAATTGGTTTTTTCCATATATTATACTCTTCTTGGTTTCTTGGGTCTGCAACCGTTATGCGGGATAGGAGTGACATCCTTAATTTGACTGACGGCAATACCATTAGCATTCATAGCTCGAATTGAAGCTTCTCTGCCTCCTCCAACACCCTTTACAAAAACAGCCACCTCTCGCAGTCCGTATTTCTTGGCTTTCTCGTAAGCATCTTTGACAATTATAGAAGCGGCATATGGAGTGGCTTTCTTCGGACCCTTAAATCCGCATTGTCCGGCCGATGACCAAGACAAAACATTTCCATTCTGATCAGTAAAAGTAACAATCGTGTTGTTGTAAGTTGATTTGATATAAACTCGGCCAGAACTAACCTGTTTTACCACGGCAGATTTCTTAATCTTTTTGCCTACGCGCGGTTTAACGGTTTTACCAGTAGCAACCGCTGGTTTAGCGGAATCAATTGCCTCTTCTGTTGTGTTTTTTATTTCTTCAGTCATTGATTTGAAATTAAGTCTTTTGGCCAGCCTCTTTTCTTCCAGAACCAGTGGTCTTTCGAACATTACCTCTCACTGTGCGATTGTTGGTTTTGGTTCTTTGTCCTCTGGCAGGCAAATTCTTGGCATGTCTACTGCCTCGGTAGCATTTAATATCTTTCAGTCTTTTGATATTGGATGATACTTCTCGTCTCAAATCTCCTTCAACTGGACAACTCTTTTCAATTTTGTTGCGGAGAGCGTTTACTTGCTCATCAGTTAAGTCATTTACTCTAATATCTGGACTAATTTTGAGTTCAGCTAATATTTTCTTCGATAATGGAACACCAATGCCATAAACATAAGTCAAAGCGATTTCCACTCTTTTGTTGTTTGGTATATTTATTCCTGCGATTCTAACAGCCATATGTATAAAATTTAATTATCCTTGTCTTTGCTTATGCTTAGGATTTTTGCAAATTACAACCAAGCGCCCTTTTCTGCGTACTACTTGGCAATCCTTGCAAATTTTCTTGACTGAGGCTCGAACTTTCATTTATTTAGTTTTATTCCTTAATTGTCATCCTCGGAATTTTTGTGTTAAGCCGTAATCGGCGAAGCAAAAATATCCGGGGATCCATCCATCTAATATCGGTAAATAATTCTGCCCTTGGTCAAATCATAGGGCGTCATCTGCACTTTCACCTTGTCGCCAGGAAGAAGACGGATGTTGAACATCCTCATCTTGCCGGAAAGGTGAGCCAGGATTTCATTCCCGCTATCCAGTTGGACTTTGAAGGTGGCTGCTGGAAGCAGTTCCATAACTTCTCCGTCTACTTCCAAGAAATCCTTGGAATCTGGCGCTATGTTTTCGTTTTTACCCATGTGGTAATTAATTTGATGGATAAAATAAAATTCCTGGCGTCCTTTTGGAAACAGGACTTGCCTAGAATTTATCGTAATTTAAGCTTATTTATGTGTCTCATTCTGCTGTTTTAATTATAGCAGATTGCCTTCGTTTGTCAACAATGTAGTTATTTTATAGGAAAAATATTAATATGTCAAATGTTTTGCGAAAATAAATAGAGGCCCCCGGTTTCCTCATAACCGGGTGGCCTCTTCGTTCATGGAGCGGAGTGCGCTATTTGGCTGGTTTGGGAGCGATGTTGGTGGCCGCGATGGCGATCAAAGCGGCCTTGAGCTGCTTGAGCGAGTCGAAGGTATTTTCCTCGATCGTTCTCGTGTCCGCCATCCGGACAAAGCCCTGTTCAAGCCAATAGTCGCAACGCAACGCGAAGCAACAGCAAATTGAACAACACGGGCCTTGTTCGTCAAGGCAAGATTGCTCGTTTGCCTCTTCTCCAACACCATCATTCATACAGGTGTCCAACCGGAACAGTTTCCCTTGAGACATGTCCCAGTATACACACCCTCCACCAGGTAGACGCACCAGTAATAGTCGAAAACCCTCGCTTTTCTTCAATTTACACACTCCTAAGTTGAATTACCCATTTTTCAGACGGTACTATGCTAACAATATAATATATCAATTTATCTTACTTTTGTCAATACCCAACAAAAAATCGCTAATTTAGCGATTTTTATGATGTCATCCTTCTTTACTCCAATATTGCCTTAATTCTCCTCACTCCAGCCGAACTAGACTCTTCTTTTTGAATTTTAAAGTGGCCTAATTCTGAAGTATTACTTGCATGAGGTCCGCCACAAATTTCCCGGCTGAAAGCCGATCCGCCTGTGGCGGACTCTTCTCCAATAGTATACACTTTCACTTTATCACCGTATTTATGTTCAAACACGCCCATAGCTCCCCTATCTTTGGCTTCGTCCAAAGTTAATTCTTCCATGACAACCGGAATGGCTTTTCTAATTTGAGAATTAACCAAATCTTCAACTTGCTGAATTTGATCTGGCGTCATTTTGTCCGGATGAGAAAAATCAAATCTGATTCTCTCTGAAGTGATATTAGCGCCCTTCTGGAACACATGATCACCGAGAACCTTTCGTAGTGCAGACAGCATGAGGTGGGTTGCGGTGTGCATCCGAGCGGTTACTTCAGAATTATCAGCCAAACCGCCTTTAAATTTCTGCTCGGCACCCTTGCGGGAAATTTCCTGATGCTTAGCAAATTCTTTATTAAATCCTTCCTCATCTATTTCAATTTTTTTCTCCTGCGCTAAGTCCTTGGTAATTTCCAGAGGGAATCCATAAGTCGAGAAAAGTACAAAGGCCTCTTCCCCACTAACCTTGCCGTCAGAAGCGACTTTCTCAAATTTTTTCAAACCATTCTCGAGTGTCTTATCAAACTTTTCTTCCTCTTGCGCCAGTTGCTCCATAATGAAATCTCTATTCTTACGCAGTTCTGGATAATACCCGCCCATTTCCGCAATCACAATTTCCGCCACTTTGTGAGTGAAAGCCTCTTTGATACCCAATTGTTTGCCATATCTAATTGCTCTCCTAATTAATCTACGCAAGACATATCCTTGCTCCACATTGGATGGTGCCACATTTTCAGCCAAAATAAACACGGAGGCTCTTATGTGATCAGTAATCGTTCTAAGAGGTTTGACTTGTTCCGGCTCTATAAATTCCAAATCAAGATCGGCTAGAGATGCTACTTGTCGCATAATGGTGGCTAACGGTTCTACTTCATATACACTAGACTTGCCGTTTAAAACCCCTACGGTGCGCTCAAGACCCATGCCAGTATCTACATTCTGTTGTTTGAGCGGTTCATATTTGCCATCAAGAGATTTATTGTATTGCATGAACACATCATTCCAAATTTCCACCCATCTTTTATCCTTGGGATCAAATTCTTCAGGAGCCGATTCATCAGAAGACCAATAAAACATTTCCGTATCTGGACCACAAGGACCTGTTTGTCCAGCTGGACCCCACCAATTATCTTCACGGCCTAAATATTTAATTCGAAGTGGTGACACACCTAGTGATTCCCAAATACCATAAGCTTGCTCGTCCTTGGGAATTCCATTTTCTTCTTCGCCTTGGAAACAAGTAAACGCCAATTTATCCAAAGGAATATTTAATTCTTTGGTTAAAAATTCAAAACTAAATTCAATCGCTTCTTTTTTGAAGTAGTCACCAAGCGACCAGTTGCCCAACATTTCAAAAAATGTCAGATGCCAGCCGTCTCCAACTTCGTCTATGTCCCCCGTTCGGATGCATTTCTGCACATTCACCAGCCGATTACCAGAAGCGTGTTTCTCACCAAGTAGATATGGCACCAAGGGATGCATACCAGCTGTGGTAAAGAGCACGGTCGGATCGTTCTCTGGAATTAAAGAAGCACCAGGAACGATGGTGTGTCCCTTGGATTCGAAGAATGATAAATATTTTTGTCGCAGTTCTTTGGTAGTCATGGAATTATAATTTATATTGGATTAATTATAGCAAACCAGAGGGTTTTGGCAATATTTAATAAAAATAAAACCGACTAAACCCATTCGCTGATGGATTGAGCCGGTACAAGACTTCGATGGCGTCCTACGGCCGTTCTTTGGCGCCCAACCAGATAAACTCCTCTCGGACGTGCTCTGCTATTTCCGCAACAGTCAAGTCTTTGGGATCAATCAAGTGAGGGCTGATACGAACAACGAGCTCTCCTGGCTGAACACGCCAATCGCGTCGATTAGCCGCTTCGAAGGCATTCTGAATGTGAATGGACACGATCTTCTTACTGGTGTTGCTAGCGAGCTGAAAGAGTCCGGTCTTGAGCGGTTGAAGATATCCGTCACGAGTCCTGGTCCCTTCGGGAAATCCTACCACAGAGAATCCTTGCGCTATAGCCTCTGCACCCAGTCTCAACAAACTTTCTCGCGCTGCTTTGCCATCACTTCGATCAATGGCAATACAGTTGTGCGCACACAGGATAGGGCCTATAACAAACCACCTCATATACTCCTGAGCCGCAGCCGCAGTAAACTTGCCCGTGAGCAATGCGCCAATCGTAAACACATCTAGATACGACGCATGAGTAGAGACAATTACGTAATGGCCAGTATCTAGTGAGGGCAACTCGCCTTCGACACACATGGTCTGCCCCGCTGAGAGCAATATCTTCCTGCAATAGTGGCGAACGTCTTCTTGCGCGGCCAATGCGCCAACCTCTCGCAGTTGCCGGCGATAAACCCTTGCATAAGAGGCAAAGGTCAACGCCACATTAGCCACATCACATAGATATATCAGTCTTCCAAACATGAAAAGTACTCCTCTTGAGTTACTTACCTATCAGATTAATATCCCATCAAATCGAAATTAACACAATTATGCCCTATTGTCAAAACAAAAACTGCCCCGACATTCGTCGAGGTGGTTTAATAAATTTATGTAATTATTCCTGCTTCGTGGCTTGATCCAGTCGAAGTCTTTGATTTTCGATTTCTAATGCCGTAGCTCTTGCCTCGGCTTTCTCGCGCAATCTTTTCTCTTTCTTGCGTAATTTTTTCTCTTTTGCTAATTCCGCCCTTAATTTTTCATTTTCTTCTGTCTTCCTTATGGATTCTTCGGTTCTTTGCAAAAGCATGCCCAAAGTTCTCTCATTTATATCCTCGCTTTCGGCTAGCATCTGCTTAAATAAAATCTTATCTTCATTTGAAAGCTCATCACTTTGATGAAGCATTTGACCAAAGAATTTTGCCAACAAATCATTATAACTTTTCCCAGCCAAGACATTTTCGTCGTTAGAAGTTCCTATTTCCAATAATATATCTCCCAAAACAGAGCATCCAGCCGAAATAGAGCCACGAAATTTGAAATCTTTTGGGATGTCAATTCCTTTTGCTCTTTTATGGATATCTTTATTGGGCTTACCCTTTCTATCAAAAAATTCGATAAGTTCTGTAAACTTTTCTCTTTCATCTATATATATTTCATTTTGATATTTTTTGGTTATCCATTCAATAAGCTGAATTGATTTTCCCTCTTCGTCTTCTCTTTCACTAGTCAAATCGACATCCCCGCTAAGTAAAATCGTAAACTCATCACCAGCATCATTCTGTCTTCCTAGAAATACATTAATCCCCATCTCTTTTGCCATTCTAGTAGTGGTGCCGTCTTTTAATATATCTACCACCATCTTTAAATATTGATCTCCTTTTTCATGACTGGCGGGTAAATCATTTACACATTTTAGTCCATTTAAATCTATATTAATAACCCCGATATTTCTAGTCTTTTCTGGATTTGGCTCATCTTCTGAAAATATTTCATTAATAACCTTTGCCCCCTCTAGTCTCATGTAATCTTTATTGGGAATCTGAAATTTTCTTTCCAGGTACATATTCTCGACTTCCCTTTTCTTCTTCAGCAATGCTTGAGGAATTTTTTCAGGATCAAAACCATTATCGCGAAGATATGCTTCCTCGTCTAATACGATTTGAGCCATTTGCGACGGCCAATCCCCAACCAAGTCTTGCGGGCTTTTTTTCTCCTCTTCTTGATCTACTTGTTGTTGTTCTCTTTTTCTTTCTCCTACAACGGCAAATATCTTTTGAATTGCAAAATCACTACCTGGTTCAGATTCGACTCTATTTACTTTTGTTCTTCTCATATTTTTTATTTAAATGAAAAAGGAGCTAAGACGGTGGTACTGGTACTTCATCTTACTCCTTGTGACTGGCCGGCTTGATCGTGTCATTTCTTGATCCGGATATTTTCGCGAATGCTTTTTGAAGCAAACGGTTTTGATCTTCCGAAGACAAGAACTGGGTCGGTCTTTGATTGGTTTGTTGCATGGACTTTGGTTTCATGGGACTTACTCCCTTTCTTGTTTTGTTCAACATAGTTAATATAACTGATTTTACTATGATTTGTCAACTACTAACTCAATTTGCCTGCTAAATATGGTTTTTTACCAACTAGCCGTGGCACAAACCTATTCAAGGTGGGGACTACCATATAATATGAAACCAAAAGGCACCCAAAACAGTAAATAATTGTTACTATCGGATTGGGGAAGCTTTTATCCCAGCCAAATGAAGAAATCAGCCTAAGAAATATATTCTTAAACACTTTTTCGGTCCCGCAGAAAATAAGAGTCTCTCTTCCCATTTTTTTAAAAATTCCTATTTTAGATATACATTTTGCCAACCAAATATTAAAGTATATTATAATTAAGGCCATTGGCAAAAGTGAAAATAAATATATAGCGGAATAATGTCCGGCCAAAAATGGAAAAAAGCTAACTGTCTTGCTACTAAGCCATTCTCCGCCTTTAGTGAAGCAAATAAAAGCAAACAATATTGAAATAATAATCATTGTTACTCTTAAAATCTTCTCCGACTGACTTAATAATGTGAATTTTTTACTAATATAGGGAAAGGAAATAGATCCTATTGCAAAATATATATAATAATACATGGCGCTATCAATATTCATAAATAATGATGGTTTTTGCACTGGATTATTGGGGAGTAAGATTTGAGACACTGCAAAAAGTATAATAGAGATGCCAAATGGAATATAGATATTCTTTGTAAATTTTAACAACGTGTAATGTACCACCTCAATAATAAATAAACATGGGAAAAACCATAACGTCTCAGCATATAAATTATTTCTAATTCCCATTAAAAATCGCCAAGCAACGTCAATAATTTGTGAAAATCTCCAATTATTTATCACTGAAAAATATATTAAGGCTACTAACGAAAATACAAAATATGGCAACATCAACTGAAGAGCCTTGTCTTTATAGTATGTTAACGATGGTTTCTTAGTAGAACGAGCAAAAAATCCGGAAACAAAAAAGAACAGTGGAACATGATATAAAAAAACGAAAGGAAATAATTTACCAATAGCCTTACCAAAATGGCCCAAATAAATTGCAAATATTCCTAAAAATTTTAAGGCATCGACCCATTCGATTCGATTTTGTATTTTTTCCATTGAAATTTTAATATATTACCCCTCCGCCAAGAAGCCTCTTGCCAGAATAGAATACGACTGATTGCCCAGAGGTAATAGCTCTTTGTTTTTTGTTGAATTTTACTGTTAAATAAGCTCCTTTCTTGTCCACTTGGCAGACGACTGTCTGGCCATGATATCTGATTTGAGCTTGACATTTCAGAGGAAATATTGGATTACTAATTATCCAGCTAGCTTTGTGACATTTAAGCTCATTGCTGAATATTTGCGAATTTTCTTGTTTCCTGGTTACGATAAGTATATTTTTCTTAAAATCCAGTTTCTCCACATACCAAGGCCCGCCAGATAGTCCAATACCACTTCTCTGCCCGATGGTGTATAATTGCAAACCTTCATGCTTGCCTAGGACCGTTCCTTTTTCATCTATAATCTTGCCGGGTTTAAGTTTTAAATACTTTTTTAAGAAATTATTATAACTAGCGCCGACAAAGCAGACTTCTTGACTATCCGGCTTGTCGTGCACTGGTAATTTTAATTTCTTGGCTAATTTTCTAATTTCTTCTTTTTTATAATTGCCAAGTGGAAATAATAAATACTTCAATTGCTCTTGCTTTAAATTATAAAGAAAATATGTTTGGTCTTTGTTTAAATCATCGGCTCGACTTAGTGTCATTCCGAGGAAGTCCGTAATCGGACGACGTGGGGATCCCGTCTTTGACTTGAATAATACGGGATTGCCACGGTCGCTTGAGCTCCCTCGCAATGACAATGGCGCTAAGCGGATATAGTGTCCTGTAGCCAAGTAGTCCGCATTAAATACTGTCTTGGCGTATTTGAGCAGTAAATCAAACTTAATAAATTTATTGCAAGCCACGCAAGGATTAGGTGTGTGCCCAGACTTATATTCCTGCAAAAATTCATCTACAATTATTTTCTTGAATTGCCGGCCAAAATTAACCTTATGAATTGGAATATCCAAGATTTTAGCAACCTCCATAGCCTCATGCCAAGACTCTAGACTGCAACATCTGTTTTCCTCGTAGTTTTTTGTATTTATTTCTGTGTGACTACTTTTTATCTTTTCAGACGACCCCTCCTTCGCTGAAGCTTCGGAGGACGAAGGATACCAGAATTGCATAAACACGCCCACCACGTCATAGCCTTGTTGTTTGAGTAATCCTGCCACAACAGATGAATCAACTCCCCCAGACATAGCCACTACAACTTTTGGTTTTTTATTTTTCATATTTTTTTACTTACCCGCCATAGCCTTGGCGTCGGTGTGGCCGCTATAAACGCTTAAAACCTTGGGTAGAATTTTGACATCAATAATTCTTGGCAAATCAATTTTATCTCCATCAATCTGAAAAGAGTTTGATTTGTTTTTTAATGTAATCTTGAATTCCTTGCCGTCAAAATTAAATAATAATTTGGTTCGCTCGCGAAAGAAGACCAGGTAAATTCCTGATTTAATGAAATTCCAAAGACTTTTATTGGTTATAACATAAAGATTAAGCAGGCCATCGGTTATACTGATATTTTTCCTGGCCTTGAATCCATGAAAATTGCAAGCATTAAATATAACCAAGCTATTGCCCTTAAGCCAAAACGTCTTCCCATTACTCTCTATCTTATATTTAGTCCTTTTTATCCTAGCATTTGAAAAAATAAAATTAATAATATAACCAAAAAACCCTAAGCGATTTTTGAGTTTAGCAGAAGTTCCCGTCACCACCTCTGAAATGTAGCCCTGAGATAATCCTACCACGAAATACCTGGAATTATTAATTAAACCAAGATCAATCCTTTGCTCTTTGTTACCCCCAATTAATTTAAGGGCTTGCTTAATATTTAATGGTATGTGGAGCGAGGAAGCAACAACATTAGCCGAGCCAAATGGGATAATGGCTAAAGGAATATTCAATTTATTCTGAATTATGGTGCGTCCAGCCACTTTCACTGTACCATCACCTCCAATGGCCACTACTAATTTTACATGAGAAAAATCATAATCTGCGATATTTTTCTCAAAATCAGAATTTAAATAGAACAAATCAGTTTCAAATCCTAATTTATGCAAATAGTTAATAGTCAAGGCACCTACATCGTTTCTAGTGCTTACTCCGGCCGATGGGTTGTAGATTATCAGTGCTTTCTTCATATATGAATTCTATCTCTAATTACGGATAAATTCAATGTCAAAAGATAATTATAAAATAAATACCCTCAATGCTTAATTGAAGGGGGTATTTATTTTATAATTATTAGAAATGAATACTATTTATTCACCACTCCCCTAGTCAGTGGCCCAAACAAGCCATTAGCCGGTTTAATGCCTTTGGCCTTTTGAAATTTAATCAGTGCAGTACGAGTCGCAGCACCAAACTTGGTGGTTTCATGACCCGGTGAACCCGCACCAGACTTAGCCACAACAAAGCCATGAGTATTGAGATATTTCTGCAATTCTTTGACATCATTATTAACCATACCAGAGGAAAGATTTTTCTTGAAGATAAATTTAGTAACTACACTTGATTTATTGGTAGTATTTATGGTAACCGGCTCTGTGTTAGTCAAAGAAGCAATAGTAATCTCGGCTCGATTAACATAAGTATTGGCAAAAGTGACCTTGATATCATTCTTCTTGTCACCATCAAGATCAAGGTCTTGGCTCTCGCCTTTTTTGATAGTAATAGTAACCGGATTTGAATTAAAGGTGATAGTCGCAATAAAATTGGCTAAATCCAAATTAGTGATTTGGAAAGTGTGACCGCCTAGACGCCAGCCATTACCACTTTCTGGGGCTAAAAAGTTATTCAGGTTGGTAATGTAGGTCAAGACATTAGTACCAAGGGTCGTAATAGTACCAACATCAAGAGTACCACCAATAGCCGGAGCAGCAACATCGCCAGCGCCTTGTCCCACACCAGAGGGCATGGTAATGGGAGCGCCACCGCCACTTCCACCGCTATCTTCGACAACACAAGAATCATCAGAGAGAGTATAACCGCTATCACAGGTTAAAACCCCACAGGTGGGATAATTATTGTAAGAGACGGCGTGAGAGATTTGTGGGCAAACTATTGACCCTAAATAAAGGGTGGGATAGGAAGTAGTATTAACAACCCAAATCGGAGTAGTAAAATCCCAAACCGGCGTACCAGCAGTAAATAAGGCAATAGTAGAGTTACCCTTGAAATAATCAGAGGAACTGGCCATTTCCCACTTACCGCTATAAGTACTACTTTCGAAATTACCAATTCCCTTTTCTAGATTATTAAACCAATAATTATTAGTATATAAGTCAGAGCTGGTGGGCGTGTCATCTCCTCCCACACCGACCAAACCGCCCATTGATAAGGATAAGCTAGCATCACCCGGATCTTCCCCACCAAATTCTTCAGGAATAGTGGTGGTAGCCACACTGCCAACAGCAAAGGAATTTTGAATATCATCATCTATATTTAATCCCGCCAAGCCACCCAAGCCATAAATGCCAGTCACATTCCCCGTAGCATAAGAATTAATAATTGAGAAAAGCCCCTCAGTAGAATTTATTCCCACCAAACCACCTACTACATAAAACCCAGCCACATTACCAGTAGCATAAGTATTAATTATGCGACCATCTTGGTTTATTCCCACTAGTCCACCAGCCCCAAACGAGAAACCGGACAAATTAGCATTAGAATAGGAAGAAGAAACCACTCCCCCCACATTCCATCCCACTAAACCACCAAAACCAATTGGCATACCAAAGGGAATATCATTATCACCATTAAAATAATAATAATTACTAATAACGGCTCCAGTAGTATAAGACCTAGAAATTAGTCCTCCTACGTTATAGCCGACTAAGCCACCGACAAGGACTTGCCCGGTAGTTGTCCCGACAGCATAAACCTGATCAATAATGGCTCCCTCGCCAACCATGCCAGCTAAGGCGCCTACCCCCGCATAACCATTGATATAAACATCATCCAAACCAACATCCTTTATCTCGGCATCTGGACCGACCATGCCAAATAGTCCCGGACCAAAATAATAAGGACGGTTAATGAGAAGATTGGTAATTTTGTAGCCAGATCCATCTAGCTGGCCGTTGAAACTGTAATTTTCGTCGTTATCTTCTTCTTTGCAATTGCCATCATAAGAGTCTGGTCCGCAGGTTCCAATCGGACGAAAACCTTGATAATAATCATAAATGACAAAAATAGCTTCATCTTCAGCTGGCGCCGAAGTAAGATGAAGCAAGCCAGTTTCGGTATTGAGAGTATAATCAACTTCTTCAATTCTAGCATTATCATCGCCTTCAAAATAAACTACCGGATGTAAAATTTCCCTCGCACTAAGATAAAAATCAGTAGTTGACCCGTCACCTTCAAACATTGTGTTATCAGGATAACCATGATTATAGATCGAATAATTACTCCAACTGGCCGTGCTCGAACAATCGATATCTTGAGTCAGCTGGAAATATGAAGTCAAATGATATTGCATATTCTGTAATTGCCGACAAGTACTGATCAAATAAGGGGAATCAGCCGAGGAGCCATCTCCACTGCCAACAGCAAATTCCAGATCGGAACCGGTAATACTCAGAGGGAGCAGAATGGCATCATCAGAATCTTCTTGCCCATCAACAGTAACAGTATATGAAATCGCATCACTAATGGCAGTGCTGATTTCTCCGGTCGTGGTGGCTGTAATAGTCAAGTCTTGCGCTATATTATAATTATCCGGCGTAAAAATCAAAGTTCTATTCCCGCTAATCGTGGCATAGCTATCAATAGAAGTGGTGGCAAAAGTATAAGTAGTGGTAGCGGTTATGGGCTGATGATAAATTAAGTGTTCTGTGACAGTTCCATCCTTAACAATCTCAATAGTGCCTTCATTTGATCCATTACTATCATAAGAAGACCAGCCATAGCCGGTTTGAGTCAGGCCATTCCAATCAGGATCTGTGCTAGAAGTTACAGCAGTTATGGTTTCATAATCTAAATTCCAGTAACCATCATCAATGGTATCATAAGTAAAATAAGTACTAGTACTCCAATAACCAGGCATCGGCTCATGTAAGAAAAAATTAATGGTAGCCAGCGTGGTAGTATTAATGCGCGGATCAGTTGAAGAAAAAGTCACTTCCACGGTACTTGATGATGGAGTATCACTTTGCAGGTACATATAGCCAGTCAATCCAGAATCACCTTCATTATTATCATCATTTTCTAGATAAAAATTATTAAAATAATTAGAAGCAAAAGCCCGTCCCCCCCAAACACCGCTAGTAATGAGAAAAACTCCAACCAAGAGGAGAATTAGAAAAACTTTTTTCTTTTTAAATTTAACCCACATGCTTTTGTTTTTATTGTTTTCTTATTATTGGCCGGAAGCAACCGGAATTAATCTTACTAGCGGTCTAGAGATGACGCCATCCTTCAAAAATCCCATTACTCTGACATGATCACCCACCAAGATAGTCTGGGTTGGCCGACGGCGATTATTGCCATTTAGTTGATTGCCAGCGCTACTATTGCCTAGTCTGGGCAAGCTAGATGAAGTATTTATTACTATCAAATCTGGTAAACTTGAATCTAGTAGCAGTTGATTATTGCCTTTTTTATTTATTACTATGGTTAAACTAGAACCATCAACCACTGTTACTATACCCTGAAAGTTAACCCTTTTATCGTCGGATAGCTTTCCCATATTAATATTGGGGAATTCTGTTTTAATCAGCTTATTCAAAGAAGCGAATTTCTCCAAAGAATTAAGCTTGGGCTTATTGGGTTTATTGGGCTGATTAAATCTACCAGTCTTGGCTGAAACAAGTAAAACCGGGCACAATATGAGCAACACAAACAGCACAAAAACCGCAATTATTTTTTTCTTGTTGGACATGAAATTAAATTCATTTATTTTGATTACATTATAACACAAAAATTCTTAAAAACAAAAAGGGGCTGTGGATAACCCCACCCCAACCCTCCCCTTCGTAAGGGGAGGGAGAAAGCTTATATCTCAAAATCCAAATATTTCCTTTTTTTGGGCGCCTGTTCCCCTTCCTCATCGACATAAATAATATCCTCACCGTTTTCTTCCTCTACGTCCAACTTCTCATACAAATTACTTTTTAATTCCCGTATAAATTGCGATGGTTGGCCAATAGAATCACCCATTCCAAAAAGCGGATAAGTCAAATATAGTTGCTCTCTGGCTCTGGTCGTGGCCACATAAAATAATCTTCTCTCCTCTTCCATTTCTGATGGCTTGTCAAAGACTCGAGCATGCGGGAATTGTCCGTCGCATAAGCCAATTACAAAAACTGCTTTCCATTCCAAGCCCTTGGCTTGGTGAATAGTAGAGAGAATCACTGTCTCATCTGCTCCCTCGACGTATTCTTCTTTTGATCCACCTTTGAATTTTTCAGTCAGCGCTGTTTCTGAAAGAAATTTCTCCGTCGAATCATATGAAGCCGTAAAATTCACTAATTGATTTAAATCCTCAAGTCTGTCATTGAAATTTTCGAAGTTGGCCTTGAGATAACTCTCGTAGCCATAGTCGAGGACCGTCTGAATAAGCGTGGGCAATTCATTAACATCGATAACTTTTAGCTTTTCTAATATATTCTTCAATCCTTGCCAACCGCCATAAGCCTTGGCCCCTAACTTGAAGTCAAAATTAATTACTTCATCCAAAATTGATAGTTCACTTATAGAATTCCAAATACGCTCCGAGGTGGCGTCCCCTATTCCCGGTTGCATACTTAGAATTCGGAGCCACGAAACCTGATCCTTCAAATTAATCAAGATTCTCAAATAAGCCAACACATCCTTGATATGAGCTTGCTCGAAAAACCTTAATCCTCCGCGCATTTGATAAGGAATATTACGTTTATTAAATTCCATTTCCAATTCCAATGACTGAAAATGCGATCGAAATAACACCGCAATATCATTCAAGGAATAATTTTCTTCTCTTTGCAAATCGAGTATTTTCTGACAGATGAAATCCGCTTGCTGATGCAAATCAGTCAAATCGCACAAAGCCGGTTTCTGCCTGGACTCATTTACCGCAGACAAGTGCTTCTCAAATTTATTATTATTCTGATTAATGGAATAGTTGGCTAATTCCAATATTTCTGGCGTTGACCGGTAATTAGTCTCCAATCGGAATATTTTGGCATCGGAGAAAATATTGGGGAATTGCAGGATATTATTGACATCAGCTCCACGGAAACCATAAATACTTTGAGCATCGTCGCCAACCACTAGGACATTATTCTGGGGCTGAGCAATATTTACAATAATCTGATTCTGTAATTGATTAATATCCTGATATTCATCAACAAGCACGTATTTGAACTGCCGGCATAATCGTTCTCGCACTTCCGAAGAATTAACCATCAATTCATTCCATTTCAAAAGCAAATCATCAAAATCAAGAGAATTTGAGGCTTCCTTTCTTTGTTTATAAATTTCAGCAGTATTGATTATAATTTGATAATATTCTTCCCTTAGATGACCATATCTATCTTGCAACACTTCACCAATGGGCTTGGATAAATTTGCCGAAAGACTGATAATTCCCGCAATTATTTTGGCCTTGGGAAAATACTTGTCCTCCGGCGGATGCGCCAAACACAGAGAGTTCTTGATAAGTGTCAATGAGTCTTCAGAATCCAAAATA
>CAIPBY010000074.1 GCA_903863425.1 Candidatus Buchananbacteria bacterium
AAAACTGTTTTGCCGCTTTCATCATAAATACTTGTTTCTGACGGGTCAAAAACCACGGCCCTATCCTCCGCCTGAAGCTTGGGATTTGGCTTCAAATAATCTTCCAGCGGTCTTGAGCTAGAACTGATCGGTTTATCAAAACCGGCCGCGCTGATCAACTGGCTTCCTTCCGGCACATATATCCTCAAATAATCCGTGCTGGTCTGCTTGGTAAAAAAATCATCTATGGAGCCGAAATGATATCGATTAATCAAAACCGTATCCATGACCGAGCCATCAGCATTGATTACGGCTTTATGGTAAATATTTTGCTTGATTACATTATCGGTTTTGCCTCCGCCGATATTGGTCGAGACCACACTAAGATAATCAAAAGAAGCATCCTTTATCCGTCCGTCGTAGTTATGGTCATAAACGAATTTCTGGAGAGCCGGATCAGTCATATAAATCATGATATCCCTTTGATCTAATCCCTTTTTAACCACTCCGGCCAGAGAGAAATATTTATCCGGCGTAGAAGAGAATAATCGCTTGAGTAGTTCAGAGGACAAATCGCCTATAATCTTCTTGGGCTTGGTTTTATCTGTGGTTTCTAACTCGATGCTTTTTTGAAGTTCCGCTTCATAATTATCGGCCGTAATCGTTTTGCCATAACCGGGCAAATTCACCGGACCGAGCACGGCTATCAAATTCTTCATCCAACCGGAATTAATGGTTATCACGCCATCAATAGTCGGCCCTCCGCTCTTGTTGTAGAATTCCATGATATTCTGCGCTGAAGCCGGATAATCAGGCCACCAATTTGAATCTTGGAATTCCCATCTGGGATCTATCCTTTGTAATGCTTTTGGTGCTTGCCAAAGTTCTGTTAACTGCCCTCTATTGGCATAAGAACCATCATCCGGAATAGTGATCTTGTCTATTTTGCCTGACTTGAAATCCACCAAAGCGTAACTTCCCATGAATCCACCAGTGGCCCTAAGCTCATTATCATTTTGAAAGACGACCAAATATCTCTTCAAATCATTATCCGCCAAAAAACTCGTACCAAAATCCAAACTGGAATTCAATTCTTTCAAACTGCTGGCAAACACCGGAAGCCATTTGCCTATCTGGTCAAACTGATCCTTCTTATCTGCAGGAATATCACCAGAAGAAATATTTTTGAGATTATCTTGGGCGATTTCCAATTCATTCAAAGCCAGAACGCTTTCTGACTGAAAATTCTTTATTTTGGCGGTTAACGTCAATGACGAAAAAGCGTCATCTTTGACTATTAATCCATTTAAACCATTTAATAAATGCCCTCCGGCGCTGGAAAGATGATCGCCTAACTCCAAAACATTTTTACCGCTTTTGAAAGTATTTCCCACTGGTGAAGCATTGGCCAAAATTGTTAAGAGTGATTTAATGGTATCAAGCTGTTTCTGCGCCGAAACAAACTTCTCATTGGCCGAGGCCAATCCTTGCTCCGCCCCTGTAAGATTGAAGCTGGCTAGGGCTGACTTGGCCAAATCAATATCTGACATGGCTTGCTCTGTTTGACCCAGAACTTGACCCTTCACCGCAGAAACTTTCTGCAAGTAAGCGCTTATTTTAAACGGTAAAATAACTACGAGCGCTACAATTACAAAAGCCAAGACCGGCTTCCAAACTCCTACATAACGAAAAGTCGTAACCACTGATTTGCCATAATTCTTTGAGCTTGTTTTTTTCTTTTCTCTCGAAGTGTTCGGTTTTATCGCCCGCTTCAATTCTTGCCTTATTTCCAAATTAACATCATGAGCCAAAACCGTATGGCGATTAGAATTATATGCTTTTATCTGTTCCGGATTAAAATAATAATCATCGCCATAATTCATATCCAATTTGCCATAATCCGGCTGAGGGGGAGCTCGTCTGACATATATAGATTCCGAAAATGATGGCGGGGAAAGAGGAATAAATACCTTGGAATCAAAATTGATAATTTCATCTTTGGCCAACGTTGACTTGAAGCCCCAAAACGAATATCTGACAAGCCAACCTAGAAAAATAAATACTTTACCGACTTGAGAACAAAGAAAAACTATAAAATTTATAAATGAAATCTGTTTGATATAATCCAAGACCTTATTTCCAGAATTACCACCTTCTCTATTGGGTGAGATTTCAATATTCGAAGATAATCGCGCTCTTTGGAAGCTCATTTTCACGGCAGAAATACCGGTTTTGCTAACTTTTTTAATTGCTTTCAGAATTTCACTATTTTCCAGCATGACAAAGCTAAAAACATGCATTTTTTGCAAAATCTTACCGCCAGGCAAGTCGCTATAATCCATATCAGTCTTGTCTTTAATCGGTTTTACCTTCTCAA
>CAIPBY010000075.1 GCA_903863425.1 Candidatus Buchananbacteria bacterium
ATAATATATTTATCTAAATTTGGCAGTCTCAAAATTATCTAAATTTACTTTAAATAATAATATGAAAAAAGAAGACTTTATTCTTACGCTCTCTAAGCTGGTAATGAGTAATAGGTTGACTCGTCATTTTGCGACTAAGCAAATTGACAAGTTATTGTACAAGACCATGGTTACCGATGAGACTAAATATTCTCAAGAGGTGAAATTGGATCGTTATTATGGAGTCAAGTCGCTTCTGGTGACGGCCATGAAAAATATCAACAAGGGATTAATTTCTAAGGAGTTTGCTAATCATGCCATGGAGACGTTAGTCAAAGGATCAATGATTGGCAGTGAGGAAAGATTGAAAATAATGGCAGCCTTCAAAGAGAAATATGGCATCAATCCACCTGGCCTTGTAGTAATTAGTCCGACCAAAAAATGCAATTTGAAATGCATCGGCTGTTATGCTTCATCAAGCGGAGATCATGTTGAAACTATTGAATGGAGTCTTTTGGATAAAATGATGACCGAACTTCATGACGACATGGGAATCAGATTTTTTGTCATTTCTGGCGGAGAACCATTGATGTATGCAAGTGAAGGAAAAACTATTTTGGATTTGCCTCGCAAATGGCCGGATAGTTTCTTCTTGATGTACACCAATGGCACCTTGATAACTCCAGACATTGCCAAGCAGATGGCTGAGCTGGGCAATCTCACGCCAGCTGTTTCTACGGAAGGGTACAAGGAAGAGACGGATCAGCGCCGAGGGTCGGGCATCTATGATCGCTCTATGGAAGCAATCAAAAATTTGAAAGCAGTCAAAGTGCCATTTGGCATTTCTGTGACGGCGACCAAGAAAAACGCGGAACTGCTTACTGACAGTAAATTTTATAATTATTATTTTGGCGAACTCGGCGCTTCCTATATGTGGATGTTTCAGTATATGCCTATCGGTAGGGAATTTTCAACTGAGTTGATGATTTCTCCAAGCCAAAGATTCGAGCTTTACAAGAAATGGAAAAGCTTGGTGCACAACGAGCATTGGTTCGTGGCTGATTTTTGGAACAGCGCTGAAATGTGCGATGGCTGTATTTCCTGCGGTAAGGGCTATTTCTATATTGATTGGAATGCCAATATCATGCCTTGTGTTTTCATTCCTTATTACAAAGACAACGTCAGGGATTTGTATGCTCAAGGCAAGAAGGTTACTGATGCCTTGTTCTCTGATTTTTTTGTCAAGGGGAGAGAATGGCAAGAGGATTATTTGAAGAGACCTGCTCCGGGAGCGAATTTGCTTCGGCCTTGCCTGATTCGCGATCATCACAAAGATTTTATGGGCATAGTAAATTCCTGCAGTAATATAAAGCCGGAAGATGAAGCGGCCAAAGACGCCCTTGGCAGTGAGGAGTATCACCAGAAACTTTATGCTTTTGATGAAGAACTCAAGTCAATCGAGGATCCATATTGGAATGAAAATTTGGCGAAGGAAGATTAAATTTTTCAACATAAAAAACACGGAGTTTTTTCGTGTTTTTTTGTTTAGAATTATTTGGAATAGTAATTTACTTTTGAAATACTTAATGATAAGATATGTTTGTATAAATTTAAAATAAAATATGATTATCAAAACAATACAATGGAACATTGGAGGGGCAATAATCCGGGAAGAGGGAAGTCCGGTCGATGACCAGAAAAGTTACAGGATTAACGATTTGGCTTATATTGTCAGTACAATCAAAAACTACAATCCGGATATTATAACTTTTCAAGAAACTCATGAAAACGCAAATTTGGTTCAGGCCAAGGCTATAGCCGAAGAGCTCAGTTATAATTATTATTTTAATGACATCTATGATAAATCTCATCTTGAGGATGGGCAAGGTTTGGGTCAGTCTATTATCTCAAGGTTTCCATTGAGCAATCATATATTTGAATTTTTTCTAAATCCCAAGCTGGAGTTGATTAGGCCTAACGGAGAAAGGTGGCTCACGCACAATAAGGGAGTTTCCAGCGTAGACGCAATTCTAAGTAATGGTTTAAATCTTACGGTCAAAACTTTCCATACTATTCCATTTCGAAAATACGGAGTTGATCCGCTGGGACAGAAAATGAGTGAAGCTATGAGAGATATGAATAATAAAATATTTACTGACAGTGACCTGACCTTAATTCAGGCCGATTCCAATTATGATGATTCAAGTATTTCCAAATTTCTACCGAAATTATTTGAAAATGGATTTCAGGAAATTATCAATAATGAGCCGACAACACCCAAGGGAAGAAAATATGACCATGTTATTTATAAGGGATTAAGATTGATAAAATCGGAAGTAATTTCTTCAGCCTTGACTGATCATTATCCCATTTATAGTGAGTTTGAGATATAGGTATTTTTTTGACAAAAGCATTTAAAAATGGCAAAATTTAAGTTGTCGGGGCCTATGGTTTACGCCCAAGGCGGACAGGCAGTAGCATTATCATTTTTTATTAAGGGCCTATGGTTCAGTGGTAGAACGGTGCGTTCGCAATGCATAAACGGCGGTTCGATTCCGCCTAGGTCCAAAAGGGACATTTAGCTCAGTTGGTTAGAGCGTTCGATTCACATTCGAAAGGTCACAGGTTCAACTCCTGTAATGTCCAAAGATAGATTTAGAACGTCGGTCGTAGGCCTGTCTGCCTTGGGCAGATTCGATTCCTATTGTGTCCACAGGATTTAGTAGACATTTAATTTAATATATTGTAAAATATTAGTATTAATAAAATAAAGAAATAAAAGTCAACTCTATGAAATTTCTCAAAAAACTATTCTCCAGGGGAGAAGAAGCGAAGAAAACTTCTTTTACCAGAGGCATAATCATCGGCGTAATTGTGGCCGTGATTATTCTGGTAATTGTTTTAATCATCGTTTTACCCAAAATATTGGATTCCGGATCTGGTCCGGCTACAGCCAAGAATCCCGCTAAGCTCCAGGTTACTATTATTACCAAGCATACTTGCACTGGCTGTTGGGATGTTAATTTACTCCTTGATGCCATCAAGCAGGGAAATGTGAAAATAACCAATACCAAGACATTGTATGCTGACGATGCTAGCACTAAGAAAGTTCTCGATCAGTATAAGATAACTAAGGTACCGACAATTTTGGTTTCTGGAGATTTAAATAAAGATCCGAACATGACTCAGCTTTGGACGGCTTTGGGAGAAATAATAAATAAGGTTTTTGTTTTCCGTCAGATAATTCCTCCATATATCGACGTGGCCACAGGCCAATTGAAAGGTAAAATCACCCTTACTTATCTAACTGATAATGCTTGTACAACTTGCTACAATGTCCATTTGCATGATACGGCTTTGAAGAATTTAGCAATTACTCCAACCGATACCAAGACCGTAGATGTTTCCAGTGACGAAGGCAAGTCAATAGTAACTAAATATAGCATTAGAGAAGTTCCTACTATTTTAATTAGCGGTGAAGTTGGAGAGTATAAGAGTTTGACTAGCATTTGGTCGCAGGTTGGAACTATAGCCAGTGACGGAACTTATGTCCTTACGAAGGCGGAATTAATGGGTACATATTATGACTTAAGCAAGAATAAAGCCGTTACTCCTCCTCCGGCTACTAGCACACCGGCTACCGTTGCTCCTGTTCAAAAATAAAATAGCATTATTTCGTCAACCCCGTCTTTAATTAGGTGGGGTTGATTTTTGTAGGTTAAAATGGTATTATTTTATTAATAAATTAGGTTAAATATGAGGTTATTATGAAATTATATATTGTTGCTACTCCCATAGGAAATTTACAAGATATAACACTTCGGGCTTTGGAAGTTTTGAAGTCTGTTCCTTTGATAATTTGTGAAGATACTAGGACATCGCAGAAGCTATTAAATGCCCACGAAATTGAGAGGCCAAGATTGGAATCCTACCACCAACATAGCAAGCCGGAAAAGGTAAAATACATTCTTAATTTACTGGATGAAGTTGGCTCGGCGGCTTTAATTACTGATGCCGGCACTCCGGGTATTTCTGATCCGGGAAATATGCTCATCGCTGAGGCGGTTAAAAAGTTCGGTCAAGGTTGTCAAATTATTCCTATTCCGGGGCCATCAGCTATTGTCTCGGCTTTGTCTATTTCTGGTTTTCCGACGGATAAATTTTCTTTTTTTGGATTCATGCCCCATAAGAAGGGGAAAGAAACTGTAATTAAAAATATTTTAAATAACAAAGAAACCAGTATATTTTATGAATCGACTCATAGAATTATAAAAACCTTAGAAAAATTCAAGGAGCTTGACCACAAAAGACAAATAATCGTTTGCCGTGAATTGACCAAGAAATTCGAAACTATATATCGGGGGACAGTCGAAGATGTTTTGCATAAAATTGAAACCGGCAACAGCAAGGGGGAATTTGTGGTAGTGGTACACTCATAATAAAAAAATATGAACAAAGAAAAATTTTACATCACAACGCCGATTTATTATGTAAATGGCGAACCGCATATTGGGTCGGCTTATACGACTATCGCAGCCGATGTTTTGGCTAGATTTCATCGGATGAAAGGTGAGGAAGTATTTTTTTTAACCGGCACTGATGAGCATGGAACCAAGATTGCTCAGGCTGCGCAAGAGCAGAATATAACGCCTCAGGAATTTGTCGATATTATTTCTTCCAAGTATCAAATGGCTTGGGATGTTTTGGATATTTCTAATGACGATTTTATCCGCACTACTTCTTCGAAGCACAAAGATCTAGTAAAATTTTTTGTGACTAAGTTAAAAGAAGTGGGCGCTATTTATGAAGGGGAGTATGAGGGCCTGTATTGCGTGGGCTGTGAGAAATTTCTAACCGAGAAGGAATTAGTCAATGGTGAGTGTCCGGATCATAAGAAAAGGCCGGAATTAATAAAAGAGAAAAATTATTTTTTTAATTTAAAGAAGTATTTGCCGGAAGTGGAGAAAAGAATAGACTCTGGAGAAATAAAAATTTTGCCAGAGAAAATCAAGAAAGAAGTTTTGGGATTATTCAAGCAAGGACTTAATGATTTTTCGGTAACCAGGGAAAAGGTTAAATGGGGCATAGAAGTGCCGTTTGATTCCAGTCAGGTGGTATATGTTTGGGCGGATGCTTTACTTAACTACATAACGGCTTTGGGATATGGTTCCAAAGATGATCTTTTGTTTAGGAAATTCTGGCCAGCCAACATACATTTGATGGCCAAGGAAATAATAAAATTTCATGCCATATTTTGGCCAGCCATGCTCTTGGCTGTGGGAGAGGAACTACCTAAAACTATTTTTGCTCATGGATTTTTTACCGTGGATGGGCAGAAGATGAGCAAGTCTCTTGGAAATGCCATAGATCCTATGGAATTAGTAAAGCAATTTGGAAGTGATGCCACTAGATTCTTACTCCTCTCTCAATTTCCTTTTGGCTCTGATGGTGATGTTAAGGTAGGAAATTTCGCCATACAGTATAATTCTGATTTGGCTAATGGTATTGGCAACTTAACTAGTCGAGTGTTGTCTATGGCCGAGAAATACTTTCCGGCTAATGACGGATCCCACGCCAAAGGCGGGCAGGGCGCCTCGGGCGGATTAGTGCCGGAGAGAGACAGCGAGTTAGCTGAGCCGGTTAAAATCATTTGGCAAGAATTTGAGAAGGCTATGGAGTCGTTTGAGGTGGATAAAGTTATAGAGGCGATTAAGAAATTAAATGGTTTATGCGATTCTTATGTGGAAGATAACAAGCCATGGCAATTAGCCAAGGATGACCAAGAAAAATTAGCCAAAGTCATATATAATCTTTTGGAGGCTCTACGACATTTAGGCGTGATGCTTTATCCGGTTATGCCTCAAGCCTCTCAGAAAATATTAGAAAGTTTGGGCAAGGGTGATTTCACTTCCATTAAACTTTCTGATTTACAGAATTGGGGAAGGCTTCAGTCAGGTACAAAAGTCGTAAAAGTTGATGCCCTATTTCCTCGCATGCAGTAAATTTGTCAATTTTAATTTATAAAATTAATTACTATGACTTTTACCTTGATAGACGTCATTTTAATCGCCATTGTTTTGTTTTTTGGCGCAGGTGGATTCTTCTTTGGTTTTATTGGAACGGTGGGATCGCTTGTCGGGTTGTCCTTGGGAACTTGGGCTGCCGGCAGATATTTTTCTCCAGTAGCGGATTGGCTTACTCCAATCTTTTTGGGCCATTCGGATACGGCCAGAGTAGTGGCCTTTATTCTGATTTTTATTTTGATAAATAAGATTATAGGATTAATATTTTATCTAATCGGCAAAGTTTTTAATCTTATTTCCATTATTCCATTTTTAAAATCCATAAACAGATTGGCTGGATTGATACTCGGATTAATTGAGGGAGCATTGGTCGTGGGATTGGTTATATATGCGGTGGCTAAGTTTACTCCAGCTTTGCCTTGGCTCTCTGACGGTTTAAATAAATCTATCATTGCTCATTATCTCGTGGCTGTAGTCGCTTTTCTAAGTACTTGGTTTTTGCCAGAGGCGGTTATAAGAATTAAATCAGTATTTAATAAATGAAACAGCTTGTAGATTCTCATTGTCATATTAATTTTATTGCTTACAAGAATGACGCCGATGAGGTGATCAAAAATTTTTTGCATGAAAATTATGCCCTGATGATTGTCGGCTCACAGGAGTCAACTTCAGAAAAGGCGATCGAGTATGCCGATAAATATGAGCGGGGAGTTTATGTTTCAGTCGGCCTTCACCCAATTGATTTGGTGGACGAGGCAGAAGATACGGTGGTTATGGACGGCGTGCCTTATACTTTCAAGAATCGCCAAGAGGATTTCAATCAGGATAGATACCGCAAATTAGCGCAGTTTTCAGATAAGGTTAAGGCGATTGGAGAAGTGGGATTGGATTATTTTTATTTTGATAAATTTTCTCCAGAGAAAATACCGGAATTCAAAGCTAAGCAGAAAGAGGCCTTATTGGGTTTTATGGAGTTAGCCGAGGAGCTTAATTTGCCAATTATTTTTCATGCTCGTGGCGAGAAAACAGATCCATTCGGTGTTTACGATGAAATGTTTCAGATTATTAAATCCGTTTTGGATAATGGCAGGAAAGTTAGGGGAGTAGTCCATTGTTTCGGCGGTAATCTTGGTCAAGCCGAGAAATTTTTAGAACTTGGTTTATATATTGGATTTACTGGCATTATAACTTTTAAGAAAAAATCAGAAGAATTGCAAGGCATTGCCAAGGCCTTGCCTCTTGATAAAATTTTAATTGAAACCGATTCGCCATTTTTGTCCCCGGAGCCGTATCGAGGGAAAAAGTGCTTGCCTCAGTATGTGAGATTTGTGGCAGAAAAAATTGCCGAACTTAAGGGTATTAGTTTGGAAGATGTAGCGGAGACGACTACCAATAATGCCAAGAATCTTTTTTCTATTTAAGATATGAATATCAAGAAATTAATTTTGATTTTAAATTTTGTCTTGCCGTTTCCTATTTTTGGATTGTTGCATTATGGCAACTTTTTTTATTTGGCTTTGCCATTATTTTTAATCTGGCTGGCATGCAATTCTTGTTTGTTTGCAAAGGTAATTTCAAATATTTTTCCCGTAGAAAGAATATATTCGAATATATTAAGTTGTTTCGCTTCTATTTTTATCTTAGGCCTATTGGCAAATATTTTCTGCACTATATTTGCTTTGAATAATTTTACTATATTAATTTCGCTAATACTCTCAGCTATAATTTCTACAATTTTTAGTTTGGTTTTTGGAAGCGAAAATAATGCAGAAATTAGTTTGGAAAGTGGAAGAACGTTAAGAAGTTTCATAATTTATCCGATTATTTTTATATCGCTAGCTATAGCCGGATTCGTGGCTATTTATTTTTCTATTACGGATAAATTTATTATTTCTCCTTGGCAAGTTTTGCCGATTTGGTATTTGGGTATTATATTTTTGATGGCTGTGATTATATTTTCGATGGTTTTGGGGAAACAGAAAACTGTTTGGACGCTGATATTTATCATCATTTTTTCTTTTCTAATTCATTCGTATTTATTGGTATATCAAAATGGCTTTGGAGGGGATAGGTGGCGACATTTAGGTTCGGAGTATAGGATAATGCGAGACTTGGAATATCAGCCGACTTTGTTGACTAATAATATTTGGTACTCTCGCATTGGCCCTATTGAGGTCCCTAGGGCGCTTGTAGACGGGCCTAAGCTGTCTTATGGCTTGCAGTGGTCTTTGAATGTGATTGCGAGCAAGGTATCTGGCATTGATGTTTTCTTTTTGGATAAATATTTGATGATTATCTTGTGGTCTATTTTTGTGCCGATTTTATTTTTTATTGGTGCGATTGGACTTTGGCCCAATAAGCAATTCGCCTTGCTGGCATCGGCTCTTTCTGGAGCTTTCTATGTTTTACAATATTATGGCAGTCAAAGCTTGCCCGTGGCTTATGGCTGGCTACCCTTTGTCTTCTTGGTTTGTTCTTGGATTTATTATCTTAAAGCGCCAACGAAAAAACATTTAGCTTTCAATATTTTTTTAACTGTGCTCATGTATTTCAGTTATTCTTTGGCGTTTATGTGGAGTATCCCCATGCTTCTTTTGGCTTTAGCCCTTCGTTATAGGAATCGACTAGTGGCAATATTGATAATAATTATCAGCTCGATATTTGTTTTTGTTTTGGAATTATTCAGTTCCAAAATTGTAAATAATTTTCATTACAGTAAATGGTGGAGAGATGCTGGTTTGCTATTTTTCGATTTCAGATCTTACGCGGGGTTGGTGCATTATCTTAAATATATAAACTATCTATATTATTTTTTCTCAATTATTTTTTTAGTTTCAGTGGCAATATGTTTTGTGATTTGGATTAAGAAAAAGGAAGCGCCGTTTAAATTCATGGCTTGGATGCTATTTGTCATCGCAATTAATTATTTTTTGTGCTGGAATTTTTTGTCAGGATTACACACTATAAGCCGTCGGCTTAATATTTTTATTTTAGTATTTTCTATTTTTATGCTAGCTTGGGGCATCATAAGACTGCGCGAAAAAATAAAAATAAGTTCCTTGGTGATTATTTTACTTAGCATTCTTTTGGCAGGAACATATTACTCTGGGCCTTTTCAGGATATCTCGGCTAATGGTGATGATGTAGTGGCAGCAAATTATTTATGGTCTAAGATTGAAAATAATCCTTTTGATTTTTGTGTGCTTAGCTATACTAGCGAGCTTTTGGTGCTAGAGGCATTTTCGGGTGAGGAGGTGGTGGCAGGTAATTTTCCTAGCGATTATAATCATCAACAGGATGCACGGGTTAAATATTTGGATTTAGCCGTTGATAATCCTTCCGCGCAAGTATTTAGCGAGGCCAAAAGCATTACTAAGGCCAAGAGTTGTTTTTTGTCTTTGCGGTTGAATAAAGTAACTGCAGATAAAATAGAGAAAATAAATTCAGTTTTGGGGTATGGTGAATCTATCGGCAATAATATAATTTGGAAATTAAATAATTAAACGTAAACATATGAATATATATGATTTAAACCAACAGGACAATATGGAAGCCAAAGTTCACCCAAATGACGAGATGTATTTATTTTTTACAACTCATCCACTTACCAAGGATGCACCACTCCAAGCCTATTTTGATAGTGGCGATTCAATGAAAAGTAGTTTATTAGGAATATTTGACAAAATTGGGTTCAGAATGGAAGGGGCTAATAGTTTTTTTGAATTTGCTTGCGGCTATGGGCGATTTACTAGGCATCTAGTCAAAATGATTTCCCCACAAAAAATTACCGTTTCCGATGTATATAGGGAAGCAGTAGATTTCCAAAAAGAGATGTTCGGGGTGAAAGGATTTTATTCTGAATTCGACCCAGCAGACGTAGCTATTCCCGAGAGGTATGACATCATTTTTGTTGCCTCTTTGTTTTCTCATTTACCATTGAAGACTTGGCGACCATGGCTAAAAAAATTATATGAGTCTTTGAGCGACAATGGGGTATTAATTTTTAGCACTCATGGCAAATCTTGCATGGCAAATCCAAGTGATATGTCAGATGCTGGTTTTTTGTATTGTCATATGAGTGAGAGTAAAACACATTCGTTCGAAGATTATGCTACAACTTATGTGACCTCTGAGTTTGTCCATAAAGCCGTTACGGAAGAAACAGGACAGCCTGTGTTGTTAGAAATGCCGAAATGTCTATGGAGTTATCAGGATGTCTATGTCGTAAGAAAACCCAAAACAGATGAATTAATTACCAATGATGAGAGTTGTATTTTTTGCAAAATAATTGCAGGAGAAATTCCCGCTTACAAAGTCTATGAAGATGATGATGTTTTGGCCTTCCTGGATATTACTCCGGTAAATTCAGGACACACACTGGTCATCCCCAAGAAGCATTATCCGAATTTACTAGAATTGCCAGAGGAAATGGCTTGCAAGATTGTGAGTATAATTAAAAAAATAACCCCGGCGATTCTAGCTGGAGTTGTGGCAAAAGATTTTAATTTAGGACTTAATAATGGCAAGCTGTCCGGGCAAGTAGTGGATCATTTACATTGGCATATTATGCCGAGGTTCGAGGGTGATGGTTATGATTTGTGGCACGGAAAGAGTTATGGAGAGGGACAAGCCGAGGAAGTGTTGAGAAAGATAAAAGAGAATTTTAATTAATAAACCTGGATTCCCGCCTACGCGGAAATGACAACCGATTACTATATATTCAATTCAAAAACTCCAGCCTGTCCATTGGAAGTTCCGGCAAAAAATAAATTATTGCCTTTGCGGTTTATTTCCAAAAATTTAATATTTACGTTATCTGCCAGATCTATAATATTCCTAAGTTCTCTATCATCAAGCTCAATAATTTTTATTTTGTTGTCGGAAGCAAAAATAATATGTCTGCCTTGAGGTTGCCAGACGGCTTGGCTTATTGGTTGGCCAAATCGAGTGATTAATTTAGGAACATTGTCTTTGAGGTTATAAATCCAAATTTCAAAATCATTATAATACATAATAGTGTCAGAATTAAGCCAGTCAATTCCTTTGGCCTTGGCTGATATGGGCTGTGTCTGTCCATTTGGATCGATAATAAATAAATTTTGATTAGAATCCTGTAGGATTATCCTATTTGAATTATTTGGCGTGAAATTGCATGACGGACAATTAATTTCTTTGATATTTTCAGTGATTGAATTTTTGTCATTTATATTTTTACGATAAACAAATTTATCGCTTAGTCCGTAGAGATAATTATTTTCAACATAATAATCATTTACGACGGCTTCATTTACAATTAATCTATTAGAATTATTAGAAATATCAATTTGCCATAAGCCTAAATTATTTTTTCCATAAATTATATTGTCATTATCTTTTGACCATTTAATATTATTATAATTTATATTTTCAATGGCTTGGGTTTTGTTGGAATTTAGATCGTAAACTAATAGATGATTTATGGAGCCATCTACATATTGGATGAGGATTTTTTTGTTGTTGTTGGACCAGATTAGTAATTTTAATATTGATCCAGCGGGGATTGTGTCAATGGTGCTAAAGGTATTGTCATTTACATCAAGGATTCCAATCAATCCAGAAGAATCTTTGAAAGCGATTTTGTTGTCATCACTAGATGCTTGCCAAGTTTCAATAATAGAATTAGAAAGCTGAGTTGAACTGGCTATTTTCCAGAGATTTATTTTTTCTGCAAAGGTGGTGAAGTTTTCATAAACAGGAAGCTTTTTTTGCCAGGAGTGATAGCCATCTTTGCTTAGTACTATTTCATAATCGCCGGGAAGGACATTTTTTATTTCCGCTGGCGTGGATTTATTTTCTACTTTTTTTCCATTAAGATAAATATCAGCCTTTTTGGGAATGGAGCTGATTATTAGGATGCCGGTTTTTTGGATTCGACCCTTATTCAGATTATAACGATAACCGGAAGTGTAGAGGACGATTATGGGAGCAGTAATTAAAAAAATTATAACAAAAATTATATATACCGCCTTTCTATAAACTAGATACATATTTATATTTCTATTTTTTCTATTTTGGCGCCGAGTCCCTGGAGTCTTGTGACAATGTTTCCGTAACCGCGTTCAATTTGGTAAATATTTTCAATGGTGGTTTGCCCCTTGGCAACTAATCCGGCAAGAACCAGTGCCATGCCAGCTCGAAGATCGGGACTTTCTAATTTTCGTCCGTAAAGCTGAGTTGGACCATTGACGATTACTCGATGAGGATCGCACATTATAATGTGGGCTCCCATTTGAGATAATTTATCGGTATAATACAATCTTCCTTCGTAAATAGCTTCGTGAATCAAGCTAAGGCCCTTGGCTTGAGTCATTAGTACGGTAAATAAAGCTTGCAAGTCAGTGAAGAATCCGGGGTATTCGTGGGTCCTCATCTCGACGGCGTGAAGTTCGCTTGGCTTGGTGATAATATAATCTTCACCAACCTCCAAATTGGCCCCGGCCTTTTTCAACGTGGCCATGACAGTTTCTAGATGTAGGGGATTGCAATTGGTAATTTTTATTTTGCTATTGGTAATAAGTCCCAGCATGACGAATGATCCGGCTTCAATACGATCAGGAATTAAAGTTATTTCTCCTCCGCCCAATTTTTCAACGCCCTCGATGATTATTTCTGGCGTGCCGGCTCCAGATATTTTGGCGCCACATTCATTTAAATATTTTGCCAGAGCCGGAATTTCTGGCTCCATGGCTGCATTGACGATGGTGGTTGTACCTTTGGCGAGACATGCGGTCATCATTAAGGCTTCTGTGGCCGTAACGGCGATCCAAGGCATGACAATTCTAGCTCCTTTAAGCTCTTTGGCTTTCAAGGTATAGGTAGAATTATTTTCATTTTCAATTATCTCTGCGCCCATAGCTTTGAATCCAGAAAGAAACATATCTATTGGTCTCTTGCCAATAACACATCCTCCTGGGTGCGCCATTTGTACTTCGCCAAAGCGTGCCAAGAGGGGGCCGGCCAGCATAATAGAGGCTCGAAGTTTCCGTACTAATTCTGGATTAGGTTTGCCATTTTTGATGTTTTTGGTCTCGACGGTGAGAGTTGAATCTGATCTAGTTACTTTGGCCCCCATGTCTTCGAGTATTTCCACCATTCTTTGGATATCTTCAATTTCTGGAATGTTGTGAATAGTGCAGTTTTCTTCGGATAAGACGCAGGCAGCCAAAACCTTAGAGGCTTCATTTTTGGCTCCATAAACAGGGATTTCGCCAGACAATTTGTGGCCTCCTTCGATTAGGTATTTTTCCATTATATTTCTATTTAGTTAATAATTACTGCCATTATATGGTATATTCAATCATATAATGATAATTTTAGGGACAATTAGATTATACTTTTTTATGGCGTTTTAGTCAATTTGGCAAGGCGTAACATATTTGATATAATCAGGGAATAAAATATAATAAATTTTATCGAATATTATGGCTAATTATTTAAATTATTTAAAAATGAAATTTCAAACCAAGATTTCTTTGTGGTTGGTAATAGTCGTGGTCTGTTTAACTTTCGCTGGAGGGGTGTTTGCTGGTGGCGGAGATTTATTAAATAACGATCGAGGCGGTGTTATTAAGGGGATAGACGCTAGTGCCTCAACGACGAGCTCAACTTTGGGATCAGTGATAGGAATAGATGGTAAAATCCCGGATTATCTGACCAAAGACGTTGATTTCAGTCTGTATTGGAAAGTTTTGGACTTAATCAAGCAAAACGCTTATATTAAAAATATTCCGGAAACCCAGTTATTTTATGGCTCATTGTCCGGAATAGTGGCGTCGCTTAATGATCCATATTCTGTTTTTATGACGCCACAAGACGCCTCTAATTTCCAGCATGATTTAAGTGGTAATTTTGAGGGTATTGGAGCGGAGATAGCCATAAAAAATAATATTTTAATTGTGATTGCTCCTTTGCCAGATACTCCCGCCTTCAAGTCTGGACTTAAGCCTAAGGATTCTATTTTGAAGATAAATGGCACCAGCACGGAGAATATGAGTGTAGATAAGGCAGTTAATCTTATTCGTGGGCCCAAGGGCACAAATGTAATTTTGACCGTGTATAGAGATGGGGCCACTTCCACCAAGGATATTGTAATAACTCGCGGGGTTATAAATGTGAAAAGTGTAAGTTGGGAGTATAAAGGGGTTGATAATAACATTACCTATATCAAGATGAGGCAGTTCAACGATGATACGACTCCGCTTATGGATTCAGCCATAGATGAGTTAATTTCCAAAAATGCCAAAGGGATTATTTTGGATTTAAGGAATGATCCGGGAGGGTATTTGCAGACGGCTGTGGACGTGGCTAGCGAGTGGGTTGGCGATCAGGTGGTCGTTTTAGAGAAAAACCGCGATGGCCAGGAAACTAAGCATATTGGCGATAAGGCTCCTAGATTGGGCGATATTCCTACAATTGTGCTTGTAGATGGCGGTAGCGCTTCTGCGTCTGAGATTGTGGCCGGCGCTTTGCAGGATTACGGAAAGGCTAAATTAGTTGGCGCGCAGACTTTTGGTAAAGGCTCAGTTCAAGATTTGAATAACTTGCCAGACGGTTCCACAGTTAAACTCACAATAGCCAAATGGTTTACGCCCAAAGGCAGAACTATTGATCAGCAAGGCATAACCCCGGATGTTAAGGTTGAATTAACTGAGGCGGATTATAATAAAAGCCTTGATCCTCAGTTAGATAAAGCCTTAGAATTATTGAAATAAAATAATAAATTCAGCTCTTGACAAAAAATTTGCATTTTTAGGTACACTTTGTATAATTATGGAATAAATGGAGGTGCAAAATTATAAGATATGAAGGTAATTCTGCTTAAAAATGTTCCAGGCACTGGTAACGCTGGTGAAATCAAAGAAGTGGCTAGCGGTCACGGTCAGAATTATCTTTTGCCCAAAAAATTAGCTATTTTGGCTACAGACAAGAATCTTACGCAGATGAAGGAGCAGGAGAATAGGAAGGCCAAAGAGGCTGAGCATGATTTATTAGAAACAGAGAAAGTGGCCAATCGTTTAAATGGCTTGGCTTTGGAGATAAAGGGCAGGATCAATGAATCCGGCCGTTTGTATGCCTCAGTTTCTGGCAGTATGATAGTTAAGAAATTAAAAGAAAAGGGATTTGATATTAATAAAAAGAGTATTGTCTTGCCGGAACCCATAAAAGAGTTAGGTGATTATCAGGTTAGGATAGAGCTAGATCACGGACTGGAAGCAGAAATAGTCGTATCAGTGATTGATTAGTAAAAACGTATATTAAAATAGACTTCGAGAAAATAGAGATTTAAGCTCTATTTTTTCTTTGGTGAAAAGTCTCTCCCTCCCCTTACGCCTGTCCGACCTTTGGCGGAAAGGGGAGGGTTAGGGTGGGGTTTTAAATTATTTTTTATATTAATAAATTAAAGCTTGTCTTATGGAAAACGACATCATAGCCCCAAACGGCAAAAAGAGGAAATTTATTTTTGTAATCGGAGGAGTAATGTCCGGCGTGGGTAAGGGCATAGCATCAGCGTCCATTGGGCGTATCTTGGAGGGGAGAGGTTTCAAGGTGACGGCCATAAAAATTGATCCGTATCTTAATGTGGATGCCGGCACCATGAATCCGGTTGAGCACGGCGAAGTGTTTGTGACTGAAGATGGTGATGAGACAGATCAAGACGTGGGTAATTATGAGAGGTTTTTGGATGTCAATATTTATCGTGATAATTATATGACTACGGGGCGGGTTTATTCGGCGGTAATTAGTCGAGAAAGAAATTTAGAATATGGCGGTAAGTGTGTTGAAGCGGTTCCCCATATTCCTTATGAAATAATCGGCAGGATACAAAAAGCGACAGAAAAGGCCAATGCGGATATTACTATAATTGAAATTGGCGGGACAGTGGGGGAATATCAGAATGTGCTTTATCTGGAGGCGGCTAGAATGATGCATTTGGAAAATCCAGATGATGTGGCTTTCGTCCTTGTCAGTTATTTGCCAGTGCCGTCCAAGTTGGGAGAAATGAAAACTAAGCCGACTCAAGCTGCAGCGCGTGAGCTTAATTCAGTAGGAATCCAGCCAGATTTCATTTTGGGCAGGTCCACACATCCTATGGACGAGCCTAGAAAACAGAAATTAGCTCTATTTTGCAGTGTAGACAAGGATAATGTTATTTCTGCCCCCGATATTGATAGTGTTTATGATGTTCCTATAAATTTTGAGAAAGAAAATCTATCGGAAAAGATACTTAAGAAATTAAAATTGGAGCCTAGAGGGCAGGACATGCAGGAGTGGCGGAATTTTACTGAGAAGGTTAGTAATTGCGAGCAGGTTATTAAAATTGGAATTATTGGTAAGTATTTTGAGAGTGGGGATTTTATTTTACCCGATGCCTATATTTCAGTTATTGAGAGTTTGAAATTCGCTTCTTGGCATAATAACCGCAAACCGGTTATTGAATGGATAAACAGTGATCTGTATGAGAAAGAGCCTGACAAGGTGAGTGAATTAAGTGCTTATGATTGTTTGGTGGTGCCAGGAGGATTCGGCAGTAGGGGAATCGAGGGCAAGATTTCGGCCATCAAATATGCTAGGGAGAATAAAATTCCGTATTTGGGATTGTGCTATGGCATGCAATTAGCTTCTATAGAATTTGCTAGGAACGTCTTGGGGTTAACTGACGCCCATACCACTGAAATTAATCCTGATACTACGAATCCAATAATCCATATTATTCCTGAGCAGGCTAAGAAAATAGCAGAGAAGAATTATGGCAATTCCATGAGGCTGGGAGCCTATCCTTGTATTTTGAGAGAAGGCACGAGAGCATATGAGCTGTACGGCCAGAAAGAGATTTCTGAGCGCCATAGGCATCGTTATGAGTTTAATAATGATTATAGGCAGAGGGTAGAGGAGAAGGGGTTAATTATCGCTGGTGCTTCACCTGATAATGAATTGGTGGAGATTGTGGAATTAAGCAAAGATTTGCATCCATTTTTCATTGGTGTGCAATTCCATCCGGAATTCAAGTCTAGGCCACTTCGACCGCATCCATTGTTTTTCGGATTAATTAAGGCAGGGATAGAGAAGTAATACAAAAAAATAAAAAGTTCGGACATTTGTCCGAACTTTTTATTTTTTGAAGATTTTTATTCTACATTTACAATTTGAGCGAATTCCAGTTTGCCAGTGAATTTTTTGACTTTTTTCTTGTTGAATTTCACGACACCAGTTCCGACTGCAAAAATAGTATCATCTTTGCCTATCATGGTATTCTTGCCTGGTCGGTATCTACTACCGCGCTGTCTGACGATTATATCGCCTGGCTTGGCCTTTTGACCGCCGTATACTTTGATGCCTAGTCTTTGCGCATTGGAATCTCGGCCTAACCGGGTACTACCGCCCGCTTTCTTATGTGCCATATATTTAAAAAATTTCCAATTTTCAATTATCAATTTTCAATGATAATTCATTGAAAATAATTATTAAAGATTGATTAAGTTAATAGTTATTTCGATATAATTACGGTCTTTAGATCCCTGCAATGATCTAATAAGGCTGTAATCTATAAATATTTTAGCTCAAATATGGCAATTTGTCAAGGAGATGTGGCCATATTAGCTAGATTGTTTCAAAATATGCTTGTTTTGTGGTATTATTAAGTTAATTAAATTTAACCAAATAGTATGAAAAAGATCTCATTTTTATTGATTATTTTGGGTTTTGTTTTTATTCTCTCGGGATGCGGTGCAGAAGTGCCAAATCTCTTGATGGATAGCAGTAATATCAGCAATACGCCGTCCGTTACTGATAATAAGATAGACGCCTCTGTAGATGTTGTTACTCCACCTCAAATTATTCCTAGTACAACAACGCCCAAGAAAACAGTTCAAAAATTTTATCCAGAGGACTTATCGCCTAAGCCTGACACGGGGAATGATTCGAAGGCATCTCCCAACGGAAGTCCGTCTAGTTTCTCAGTTACACAAGAGTTGCAGGTTAAGTTGTATTTAATTGATAAATATAATCCGGGAGTTTGTTATGGCTTGCCAGGGCCAGTACCGGAAGTGGCAATCCAAGGTATGATTGCGGACAATCCCGATCTGGTGAAATTTCTCAAGAGCAAATATGAGTTGAAGACTGATTTGGATGTTTACAAGAAGATAAAGCAGATAAATGGTATCCGTCTTATCCAGGACAAAGGAAGTTATACTTATGAATTTATGGATGGGCAGTGCTGCACTCTCCATGCTTATCAGGGCAAGATAACCATAATAGGGAATAGTATTTCTGATGTAATTCTTCAGCAGGCGACGCAATCAAATCCTTGCTAAGACAAATAATTCAATATTAGATGCAGGTCAAAAACAAAAAATATTTAATTTTTGTGTTGCTAATGCTAGGCACAGCATTAATAGTTTCTGGTTGTCAAAAAAATATAGGAACGGAGACGGTGGAAATAAATAGTGATTCCACCAGTGGAACTCAGCCATTAATAACTAAGGTCGTTTCATCTAGTCGTGACATTAAAATACCAGAAATTGATACTTCTACTAAGTCAATTACTAAGTCTACTAGCACCAAGACTGAAGCCAAGAAGACTGTGGAGATTCCTCAGGAATTAATTTTGCCCGTGGTCTTTGCCCAGCAGGCTCCATTTGGCAATTGGGACGCGCTTCACGAAGAAGCTTGCGAAGAAGCTTCCATAATCATGGTGAACAAATATTTTGTTCATGAGCCACTCAACGAAACCGTCATGGAGGCTGAAATTCAAAAGTTGATTAGCTGGGAGAAGGACAATGATTATTCGGTTGATTTGACGGCTCAAGAGGCTACAGATATATTGAATAATTATTTCGGGCTGAAAGCTCAGTTAAGCACGGAGGTGACTCCTGACAAGATAAAATATGAATTATCCCAGGGAAATTTGATTATTGTACCGGCTGCCGGAAGGTTGCTTGGTAATCCCAATTTCAAACAGCCTGGTCCGATTTATCACATGCTGGTTATTAAGGGTTATAATGATAGCGAATTTATTACCAATGATCCGGGAACCAGGAAAGGGAATAATTTTGTTTATAAATATGATCAATTAATCAATGCGGTTCATGATTGGAACCCTCAGTTGGCCGAGGGCGGAATGACTGATGATGAGATGGCGATGGGGAGAAAGGTGATGATTGTGGTGGGAGCTAAATAAGGGAATTGTAAAAATTATAAAATAAATAATGATTAATTAATAATTATGAAAATTAAACCGAAAGTCCCAGTCATTTACAAAGGTAAATTTCCCAAAAATTATAGCAATAATTTAAATGGCTGGTCATTTACAAAAAAAGAATTGAATGATAATTTGGGCAAATTGCTTACTCTTGATATTGATTTTGGAAATTATTGTACTTTAAATTGCCCCCATTGCTTTCGAAGGAGTAATAAAGTTGATTTAGGCAAGAATAAGTTAATGAATTATGATGATATTTTAAAAATTATCAGAGAAGGAAAAAAATTAGGATTAAGGTCGGTTAAGTTTCTTGGGGCTGGCGAGCCTTTTCAAGACAAAAGGTTTTTGGAATTTTTGAGAGAATTGAAAAAGTTGGATATCGTACCTCTAATCTTTACAAAGGGCCATGTAATTGGTGACGATGAAGAAGTTAAAAAATGGAATTCACATTATGGCATAACAACAGGCGAGGAATTGGTTAGGGAGTTGAAGAAAGTAAATGCCAGCATTATGCTTGGTTTCAATTCTTTTGATACTGAGATTCAAGAAAAAATGGTAGGCAATGTTAAGGGTTACGTTTTGAAAAGAAATCGAGCCTTGGAATTATTTGTTAAGGCAGGGTTCAATAAGAAAGATCCCACTAGCCTGCTTTTATCGGCACTCCCGGTTACTAATGCCAATTACGATGAGATGTTTGAAATTTATAAATGGGCAAGAGTTAGAAATATTTCTATTATCGTTAGTCCAACAATGATCAGCGGAAGATGCGCTGAAGAATCAGCTTGGAATAAAATAACGCCATCGGCAGAAAAGTTGGTTGATTTGTATGTGAAGATTTATAAATTTAATCTTGATAAGGGAATTCAAACCATGAAACAAATTGAAGAAGAAGGAATTTCTTCTTATGCAGGCATAAGGCCATGCAACCAAGTGGCTTGCGGAATGTATATTACCTTGACTGGTAAAGTACTGAGATGCCCAGGGGATGATACTACTTTATTCGGTGATATTTGGAAAGATTCTTTGGCAGATATTTGGTTTAGATCTGAGAATTTTGGCAGAGCCGGAATATTCAATTGCGGTTGTCCTCCAAAGTGTGGAAAGTCCATCCCTTTTAATTTATATACGGAGGTGATGTTAAAATTGAAAAAAAAGTAATTTTATTATCTAAATATATGTTCACCAAAAGATTTAAAGAGTTAACAAAAAATAATGCAGGTATCGCTGGAGGCAAAGGCGCGTCCCTGGGCGAAATGACTAACGCCAAAATTTGCGATGGTATTGAGAGGCATTATGGTTTTCCGTGCGACATCGAATGGGCCTTTGAGGGGAATAAATTTTACATCACTCAATCTAGGCCTATAACAACCTTGTAATATGAGCAAGTAAATAGAATAAAATAAGTATGGCCCTAGATTACGAATTATCAGTGGAGAATATTAAGCAACACCTGGAGGCGGCCCATGACCCCATTCTGGCAATTATTAGAGGTCAATTTTTTGATGCCGAATGGGCCTTTTTTCGAAAGAATATTTTTGACCAAAGAGTGCTTGTCGCTGGTTCTGGATTGGGTCATGATTCTTTTGAACTCGCCAAATACAATAAACAAGTTTTGGGCATTGAGTTATTGGAGCCGCTAGTTGAATATTCTAAAAATAAATTAGAAGAACTCGGATTGACTAATGTTTCTTTTGAGGTTGGAGACATAACCCATCTTGATTTCCTTCACGACAAGTTTGATTCTGCTATTTTGAATATGGGAACAATTGGAAATTTTGATGACAAGAAAAAAATTATTTCTGAATTGTTGAAAGTTTCTGATAAGGTTTATTTTGACTTTTATCTTACAACGGAGACATGTCTTGAAAAGAGAAAGAGGATGTATGCTGAAGAGAAATGGATAAATGTTAGAATCGAAAAATTTAGGATTATGAGTGATGATGGTTTGGATTCCGTACCGATATATCCGGCAGGAATAGATTCCATTGTTAGCTCATTAGGAGCTAAAGTTAAATATCATCAATTCCATGAGTTCTCTGTTATGGTTGAAATTGAAAAATAAGATAGATAGCGACTTTGCAAGAGAAACTATACCCCTTACTATAAATTTTGATCCAGATAACTTTTGACGATTTCTTTCCTAGTCTTACTGGCTAGGATTTTTAGTTTTTGGCTAACTTTGACTGGATAATTAAATTTTTGATCTACGCTGAAAAGCTTAGGATTAAATCTAGATTTTTGTTTGAAGTAATGTTTCCTGATTTCTTTATTATTTGCCACTTTGGAGATTAGTTCACCATTTCTAAATATGGGCTGTAATAATTTTTTACCAGAAGACACTTTTTCATTCTCGAGTCCTATGACATCATGAGTATGTTTGCCATTTTTCATTACACGAAATACTTGTTTTCTGCCAGGAAGGGAAATTTTGTTTGTTGCGGTTTTCATTTTGTGAATAATTTTGCCATTCTTCCTTACTTCACTGAGCTTATATACCAATTCAAGTATCGGATAATCTGTTGGAGTTAGAATTTCAGTAGTGCCGGCAAATACGTCAATGGGCGCCTTGCATCTTACTAATTCTGCTACTTTTTTTTCGTCTAAATTACTCATGGCAAATATTTTCAGATAATCCAATCCCGCCTCATCAAACATTTTTCTGGCCGTTCTGCTTAATTCCAGCAAGTCGCCACTGTCGAGCTGTATGCCCACGGCCTTGGCTCCGAATTTTTCCAATTCCCTGGCAGCTGTGATGAAATTTTTGATGCCTTTTTCACAATCATAGGTATCTACTAACACATAGCCTTTGCCTCCGGTATGCTTAAGATATTTAATGAAGGCGTCAAGTTCATTATTAAACATCATAATCAAGTAATGGAAAGTTCCATGAAACCAAGGCGTAGTATCGCTTTTGTAATTGAAAAGTAGGGAGTTGGCGGAAACCCCGAAAATGTCTTTTATGCGGTCTGCCTTCATAGCCGTCTCCAGGCCGTAAGTCCTGTTTATGCCCATGACGCAAGAAGTGCCATTTGCGGCATTTATAAATCTGGAAATTTTCGAAGCCAGGATGGTTTCTAGATAGACACAATTAATCAGATAGGTTTCTACGATTTGCGCTTCTATGATCGGAGCGGTTATCCTAATAATCGGTTCATTCGGGAAAAATAAGGTGCCTTCAGGCATAGCCCAGATGTCGCCGGTAAATTTGAAGTTTTTGAAATATTTAATTAATTCAGGAGATAAATTAAAATGCTTTTTGATCCAGGCGATTTGTTTCTGGTTGAAACGGAAGTTTAAGATGAATTCTATAAATTTATTAAGGCCGGAAAGCATAAAATAATTCCGGCAAAGTGGTAAATCCCTGACAAACAAATCGAAGGTGGCGATATCATCCTTCATCTTTTCTTCGAAGAACAGGGAGGCAAGCGCCAATCTTGTACCGGAATTAAAAAATGATAAATCAGAGATGCTAACAAAATCATCATTTATGATAGTGGGTCTGTACGAGGACATATATTTTTATTTGGTTATATATCTAAATTATAACAAAAATTTTGGAAAATAAAAGAGCGGGTGGCTATACGTTTCCATACAGCCACCCGCAGAACGCATAAGCGTTGGTTGGGTCGCATCAGGCGTCGATGAGCGCCATGGCCTCTTCGGCGGAAGAGACGAGCGTGACGTCCGTGTCGAAGCCCAGCTCATGGAGCGCCTTGAGTTTGGCGCCGAGCTCTTGGCCGATAAAGATCATGAGCTTCTTCGGGGACGTAGAGACATCGATGCCCAGCTTGCCGGCGATTCGGGCAATATGGAGAGCCGTGCAGACCTCCACAATCGTGCCACTCTCGCCGTCAAAGAACACGAGAACATCGCAGGCCAGCAATTTTCCGAGCCGCAGAAGGAATTGCTCTTCGAGGGTTTTGCCTCCGACCTGGATTTTCGCGTTGCAATAAGTATTTCCCTCCGGCTTCATTGGTAAGGTTACGCCTAAGGCCATGCCTTTGGCATTGCGAGCGCCTCTAGCCGCCGCCTCCATGATGCCAAAGTAGCCCCCTGTTACGACCATGCATCCTTTCTCGACCAGTAACCGGCCGAGCTCTACGGCCATGTCATAAGAGGGAGCGCCCTCCTTGACCGAACCGCTTCCGAGAACCGCCACTTTCAATGTCTTTGCCATCGTTCTTTAAACCTCCATTGTGCTTGTTGTGTATAGACTGAACAAAGTAGTTTATGTATTCCAATATTCTGGCAATACTATATTGTAGCAAGTTTGGTTAATTTTGTCAATAGCTTATTGTTTTAAGCACACACATTTTGCACTCTGGCTAGGACTTCATTTGGAGTAAGTCCCTCTAGGGCGCAGTGTTCTAGGTTATTATAATAATTATTCCAGATTTTAATAGCTCTTCTTAATCCTAATACAGTTTTGTATCTTC
>CAIPBY010000076.1 GCA_903863425.1 Candidatus Buchananbacteria bacterium
GAAGGGCAACGCTGACATCGCAAGCGCAACTAGCGCGACGTATGCGATTGCCTCGGCACAACTCGCGGACGCAGGCAACTACTCATGCACCGTCACCAACGGTATGGGTAGTACGCCCTCGAACGCGGCAATGCTGACGGTTAACGGCGCACCGCTGATTAGTGTCAGCTACGCGTCACCGGCTGTGCCTTCGGCAACCGATCGTCCCACGGCCGTTGTGGAGTTCAATCCCAACGGTGCGGATGTACAGTCCATGTTCATCGTGCCGGACGGATTCAAATTCGGCAACGAAACGGAATTTGGGCTAGGGGCGTGGACGGACGATGGTTCGTTCAAGAACTTCAAGAAGGTTTGGACCACCGGACCCGGGACGATAGATCCCTATCGGACCAATCGGTTCGTCCTGGACGGAACCGGGATAGTAGGAGAAGACTACAAAACAGCCAATCCTATTGACCTGAGCACACTGCGCGGAGCAAACCTCTACTTCTTCTTGACCTCGGTTAATGAAGGAGTTCGGGTGGAACGGTGGTTTGTTATCAGCTCCTTTACATACCAATACAATGGGATTGAGTTCGGGCCCGTAAAGAAGTACCCGACCAACTTCCCGTTGCTTATTGGAGCTGAGTCTGCTCCAATTCTCCCCCAACTGGCCGTTCAGCAGCCAATTGATCAAGTGGCCAACGCCGGAGATGAGGTTCGCTTCTTCACGCAAGCTAACATCACGGCAACCTACCAATGGTGGATTCTGCCGGGTGGAAGCACTCCGACAGCCCAACCGACGGTCATCGCAGGTGCCACATCCGCGATGCTGATTATCCCCGGCGCCCAAGCCAAGGATGATGGCCAGTACGCATGTGTCATCACCGACCAAGTCGGCGAACACGTGCAGACGGACTGGGCGAGCCTGGACGTGAACAGCCCAGCGCCGAAGATCACCGAGCAACCGCTCTCCCAGCATGCGAAGGTCGGCGGAACGGTACGGCTTCATGTCGCGGCCGTCGGGAAGGGAACCATAGGATTCCAATGGTTCCGCACCAAAGGCGGGCCTACGGGACAGCCCATCCCCATGGCGACCACCGACACGCTCACTATCGCTAACGCGTCGGCTGATGACGCGGGTGGCTATGTGTGCGTGGTAACCAACGGGACAGCCGTTGGTATTGAGCAGCAGGTCTAACGCGCGACGCGTTTAACCTTTACGACGGACGAGCAGGGAGATTCAAAACATCTCTGCTCGTCCTATTATTTTTGCCAAAATTTTTATCATAATATTTAAAATCAACAGCGCTATTTATAATTTTTAACCCCTATTGTTATTCCAGTCAAAGTCCAGTAATCTAGACATAGTGAAGAACCCATTCTAAACATAACCGAATAAGACCCCCTTGGTATTAGTCAAAAAACATCTAATTTTACATATTAATAAATCATGACCCTACCCCCCTTGACAAAATTTAGATAATATGCTAAATTGAGCAGTCAAAGAAATTTATGAAAATAGCTTTTATCGGCCAAAAAGGCATCCCCACTCAGCAAGGCGGGATCGAAAAACACGTTGAAGAGCTTAGCGCTAGACTCGCTAAAGCTGGTATTGATATTACTGTTTATAGCAGGCCTTATTATACTAATCGTAAAGAGAAATCATACTTTCATAATGGCATCAGAGTTATCAATCTTCCCTCAATTAAAACCAAGAACCTTGATGCTATTACCCATACCTTCATTTCCAGCGTCCATGCCCTATTCCAAAATTACGACATTATCCATTATCATGGCGTAGGTCCATCACTTCTTTCTTGGATACCAAGAATATTCTCTCCTAAGTCAAAAGTGATTGTCACCTTCCATTGCACGGATAGACAGCATCAAAAATGGGGGCTTATCGCCAGACTAATGCTTACTGCCGGCGAATGGACATCTTGCCACTTTCCTCATGAGACCATTGTTGTTTCCCAGACATTACAAAAATATTGCCTACATTATTTCAAGAGAGTAGCCAGCTACATTCCTAATGGCGTTCAGACTGACAAAGTTTCTGAGAGTAATATCTTGACAAAATATGGATTAAAGCAAGGAAATTATTTCTTGCTGGTTTCCAGATTAATACAACACAAAGGAGTTCATACTCTGATTAAGGCTTATAAACAAATTGAGACCCCAAAAAAATTAGTGATTGTCGGCGATGGCTCCAATACTAATGACTATGTCAGATATTTGAAAGAAATCTCGAGAGGTAATGATAATATAATTTTTACCGGCAAACAGACAGGATCGGATTTAAATACCCTATTTACTAATGCCTTCATGTTCATCCAACCATCAGAAGCCGAAGGGTTATCTATTGCCTTGCTTGAAGCCATGTCTTATGGCATACCGGTACTCATAAGCGACATCGAAGAAAATCAAGAAGTGACCGACGGCTACGGATTAGAGTTTAAAAATAAGAATTCTGCTGATTTGGCCAGGCAATTGAATTTTGCCATCAAACATCCGAGGATGATTAAGGAAAGAGCGATTGAAGCCAAGAAACAAATTGATAAGAAATATAATTGGCAAGATATCACCAAGCAGACTATCGCCTTATATCAAAAAACTCTTTCCGGTAAATCAGTAAATCTAAATAAGGACGTAAGGCTAGCAACCAGTAATTAAAAAATAATAAAAAATCACTCCAAATTAATCGGGGTGATTTTTTATTTGTACAATATTTTGTCCCCTTCCCTAATTTATGTTATAATAAATACATAATTATCATTTGAAGGTGACAAATTATGATCAATCAAAAAGATCTTGAGGAAATCCTAAAGGTCAATAAAATTATTGATCCCAAACAACTCAAGGACTTCTCCGACAAGGCTAGAGCAGACAGCAAAAAGCTGGAAGATTTTTTAATCGACCAAAAGATAATCTCCTCTGATTTGTTATACGAAAAAGCCTCCGAGTATTACAAAATTCCCTTCATAAATCTCAAGAACCAAGCTATCCGCAAGGACATCCTTTATCTGATTCCTGAGATAACCGCTCGCGCGCATCAGACCATCGCCTTCGACAAGAATGAGAAGGAATTAAGTATTGCCACTCTTGACATCTCCAACTTGGAATTATTTGATTTCTTAGCCAAAAAAACCCAATTAGAGATAAAATTAAATATCACTACTCCGGACAACATCAAGGAAGCGCTCAAACTTTATCATAAAGGGCTTAATGCGGAAATCAAAGAAATTGAAGACAGCCAGCAAGTTGATAGCGACAAACCAGAAAATCTCAAAAATTTAGCTCAGGATCTTCCCGTGGTTAGAGTGGTGGACACTTTACTGGAATACGCCATCCTGGAGAAAGCCTCTGATATTCATATTGAACCGGCTGATGCCGAGGTAGGCGTCAGATACCGCGTTGATGGCATCTTAAAAAAGGTCATGACTTTGCCAAAGGTCACTCATGCCGGCGTAGTAGCAAGAATTAAAATTCTGTCTAATCTCAAGCTAGACGAACATAGATTACCTCAAGACGGCAGATTCAAAATTAAAACCGATGATTATCAAGTTTCTTTCCGCGTCTCCATTATGCCCACCTTTGACGGCGAGAAAATCGTGCTTCGTCTTCTGCCTGATCAAGCTCAACAACTCACCCTCGAACAGCTTGGCCTTCAGCCTGGGCCTTATGAAATAGTGAAGCGCAATATCGCCAAGCCCCATGGCATGATTCTCGTCACTGGTCCTACTGGATCAGGTAAAACCACTACGCTCTATACCATCTTAAATATCTTAAATAATCCAGGAGTAAATATTTCTACCATTGAAGATCCTATTGAGTACCGCATGCCCGGAATCAACCAGAGTCAAGTCCAGCCCAAAATAGGATTTACTTTTGCTAATGGCTTGCGCTCTTTCTTGCGCCAAGATCCGGATATTGTCATGGTTGGAGAAATCCGCGATACAGAGACCGCAGAAATTTCTATTAATGCCGCTATGACCGGACATTTAGTTCTCTCCACTCTTCATACCAATGATGCCGTTACCACCATCCCCCGCTTCATTGATATGCAAGTGCCAACCTTCCTCATCGCCTCAACTCTCAATTTAATTATCGCCCAGCGCTTAGTCAGAAAAATATGCAAAAATTGCATTGAGAGCTACAACTTAGACAAGAAAACCATTGACGAATTATCCAAACAATTCGACCTGGATAAATTGCAAAGCACTCTCACCAAACAAGGATATTTGGTTAACGGCCAGGATATCAAATCCATTCTTTTCTTCCGAGGCAAAGGATGCCAGCAATGCAACAACAACGGCTACAAAGGACGCATCGGCATCTACGAAACTCTCGAAGTGGACGAAAAAATGTCGGAGCTAATCCTGCGCAAGGCCTCACGAGAAGAACTAGAAAAGGCGGCCATAGAAAATGGCATGACTACGATTCTCCAAGACGGATTTATCAAAGCCAAGGCCGGAACTACTACCATCGAAGAAGTGCTTCGCGTAACCCAAGAATAAATGAATTTCAATTTTCTAAACAAATATCAAAAAGTTCCGGCTACTGCCAAAATATTCCTTTTGCAGAATATTTCAGTCATGCTTAAGGCCGGCATCTCACTCTCTGAAGCACTCAAAAGCTTAGCTGACCAAACCAAAAATAGAAAATTACGTGACATCCTTCTTGACGTCGCCGACAAAATCAAACAAGGCAAAAGCTTCGGCGAAAGCATGGTTCCTTATCAAAAAGATTTCGGGGAATTATTTATCAATATGATCAAAGCCGGAGAAGCCTCTGGACGACTCGAGGATGTACTCATGGAATTATATATTCAAAACAAAAAAGATCACACCCTAGTCACCAAAATCCGAAATGCTCTCACTTATCCGGCAATTATAGTTGTGGCCATGGCTGTAATCGGCTCGATTATGGTCGTTTTTGTGCTTCCTACCATGACCAAAATGTTTAAAGATATGGATGTGAAGCTTCCCCTGACCACTCAATTACTTATCTTCTTAAGCGATTTCATTCAGAAAAATGGCATCTACTTGCTCGTCGGCATAATCGTTATTGCTATAATTTTGATTCGCGGGCTCAAAAGCAAATCCGGCAAGCATTTTTCCGATTCTTTGATGTTGAAAATTCCCGTTCTTTCCAATATAGTCAAGCAAGTTAATCTAGCCAGAGCTTCACGAAGTTTGAGCGCTCTTATCCAGACTGATATCGCTATTGTCGAAACTTTGACTATTACTTCCAAGGTGCTAGGAAATTCAGTTTACAAAGCTGCTTTCCTGGATGCGGCAGAAAAAGTCAAAAAGGGCCAAAAATTGGCTTCCATTTTCAAAGAATATCCAAACATTTTCCCTTCTTCCGTCATCCAAATGATTTCCGTGGGCGAAGAAACCGGCGCTCTGGATAGTATCTTAAAAAATCTAGCCGATTTCTACGAAGAAGAAGTCACAGAAACTATGAATAACTTGCCGACTATAATCGAGCCGGTTCTCATGCTTCTAATCGGATCTGCTGTCGGCTTGATTGCAGTTTCCATTATGTTGCCCATGTACTCCCTTACTCAGAACATGTAACGGCCGGATTATATGGCAAATCTTTTTTCCTATCACTACAGTCATAATAAATTCGGATTCTCCTTAACTGAATTGCTTGTTGTAATTGCCATTATCGGCATAATCAGTTTGATCGGACTGCCTGTATACAAAAGCATTACTCCAAACATCGTCTTGAATTCTTCAGTCCGTGATATGGCTTCTGATTTGCGATATGCCCAACAATTGGCCGTCACTGAACAAAAAATGTATTCAGTTAGGTTTGATATTTTGAATAACAGTTATTACGTCTTTCAGGCAGAATCTCAAAACGTAATCAGAAGTCGAGTCATTAATAGCCAAGTAAAAATAAATTCCATCACCGGCCTCTCGAGCAGTACGGCTAGCTTCACCGTCACGGGAGCCTCTATTGAGAGCGGCGAGATAATTCTGGCCAATAAAAACGGCAAAATAAATATTATTGAGATCAAGCCCTCGGGATATGTCAAAATCCAAAACTAAAAATTCAGCGGGAATAAGCCTGATAGAGGCTATGGTTTGTATTTCTTTAATTATCATTATCGTCGTCTCTATCGTAAAATTGTTTCCCTTAGCTCTAAAGGTAGGGAGTGATGCCTCGAGAATCACTATTGCCACTGATTTGGCCCAAGCCAAAATAGAGGAATGCTTTTATGACGATTACGATAATTTATCCGTACAAACCAGCACTTACTACATCGAAACCAAACATAGACTTTCTTCCGATATAAATAATCCCTTCTATGCTTACCAAAGGGAAACCACCGTGGAATATGTGGACTCAAACTTAAATCACTCCGATACGGAAACCGGGATCAAAAAAGTAGGCACCATCGTTTACTGGCAAAGCCCGATTCTAAGGAGTGAAAAAAAAATAGAGTTAAAATTATTAATCAGTAAGAAGAATTAAGATGCTAAAAGACAACACCGGGTTTACTCTTATTGAGATACTGCTAGCCATCAGTGTTTCCCTTATTTTGTTTATGATTCTAGCCTCATCTTATGACTTAAGCCAGAAAATATATTCTCGAACCGATTCTAAGGCGGAAATTACCCAAAACGGCCGAGTCATACTTGACCGAATTACCCGCGAACTGAGGCAGACTCCTGACATTGTCACTCAAATAGCCGATAACAACAGCAGTTCTTCGCACGAAATAATGTTTCAGGATGGACACGATATTTCAAGTATTAATTACATTCGGTATTTTCTTGACGGCAATGATCTCGATCGCCAAGATATTTATTATTTCTTCTCCGATGATCCGGATACTTATGTTTCCTGGGAGGCCAAAGATAAATACGGCTCTGCCCCTCTATTGTCATCATCAACTCCAAAAGTAATAGGAGAATATGTGGATGACATCGAATTCTGGGGAGCTAAATTGATAAATGTCAATTTATATATATCTAAGGGCACTGAATCGGAAATATTAAACACCGCCATCTATGGCCGAAATTTATAAAAACAAAAACAGAAGAGGGTTCATCTTAATTGCCACGGTAATTGTGATGTCGTTGTTATTATTCCTTTCTGCTTATGTCATTAGTTTCGCCATAACTGAACTGAAAATATCCACCAGCCAATCAGCCGCCACGCAAGCATACTATCTAGCTGAAAGCGGAGTAGCCGAGGCTATTTGGAGAATTAAAAACGATTCAACTTGGAAAACAAATTTCGAATCCAATCCTGACTGGACCACCACTTATACGCGCAATCCCGCGCTGTATACCAATGGCTCATATCGCATAGACATCGCTAATACCGGATTAGCGCGCGGTGACATTACCGTAACCGGATATATACATATTGGCAACAGCATTGCGCAAAGAGTCATCAAGACAACCGTCTACAAAGCCATCGGCGATAGTCCACTGGAAGACATCGGCGAATACGCGGATGGCAATATAGATATGTCCGGCACCACGCTTCACGTCTGGAATGGAGGCATCTTCGCTAATGGCAATGTAACAGCAAATTACTTCAGCAATATAATTATAGACAAAGCTCTTCGAGCCACCGGGAACTTAGTCAAAAATTGGACATCAGCAGTCATCGCTTCTCCTATAAACACCCATGACAAAGAATATGCTCCTGCTCCGGCGCCTTTGACCATGCCAGCCGTTTCTTTTGACAATGCTTCCGATCCTAATTCATACAAAGCGCGAGCTGACCACATCTATACGGCACAACAATTTTCTAACTTACTCTGGAATAATACCAATTTAACCATCAACGGTATCACCTATGTCACTGGCGATGTAACCATACAAGGCACGCAAAATCTTACCATCAATGGAGCTCTTGTCGCCGACGGCAATGTAACCCTGGGAGCCAACACGCTTTTCTGCTGTTGGAATTGGAAATGCAATAGATCCAATATTGTAATTAACAAACTTTCCACCAGTACGCCATCAGGAATACTGGCCAAAGGCAGAGTTGACTTTCAATTATGCCTCGATAGCCTGACCGCCAATGGTATTATTTATGCCAATGACAAGATTAATGTTCTCAGCCTGCCAAATAAAATAAATATTACTGGTGGCATGATATCTCGCAAAATAACGCTCACCAGCCTCTGGCAAGGATTCGATATTATTTATAATAATAATGCCATTGACTACGCCTTGGGCAATCCCCAGTATTCTCCGATTGTAACCGTTGAACATTGGGAAGAAGAATATTAAAATTTGTGATATAATTATTATAGATACATACATAAATCATTTAATTCATGCCACTATTCGACAAAGAAGAAAAAGCTTTCGGACTTGACATTTCCGACACCTCCCTGCGCTTGGTTCAACTTGAAAAAAAAACCAAGCGAACGCAAGTCCAATTATATAATGAACTAACCCTGCCAAAGGATTGTATTCGCAGTGGAGAGATAATTGATTCCAAAACTTTCTCAGAAAATTTCAATAAGCTTGTCAAAACCAAACTAGGGCATGGCACATTGAGCCGTGAAGTTATCTGCTCGTTGCCTGAATCCAAAACCTTTCTTAAATTCATAGAATTTCCCGCCTGCCCCGAAGATCAACTCAAGGATAAGATTCAAGAAATTCTGCCCCAGCATCTTCCTATGGCCATTGAAGATGTTTATTTGGATTGCCAGATAATGAGCCAAGACGCCATCAGCATAAAAGTTTTGGTTGCCGCTTCTTCCAAACCCATTGTTGATTCTTATGTGAAAATATTGGACTCAACCGGTTTTATTCCTGTCACCCTAGAGCTAGAAGCCGTGGCCATAACACGGCTTATCGTCGAAAACAACAACAACCTGGAACCGCAAATTATTATTGATATCGGCGCCAATCGCACGGGAATTTTCTTGTGTGACAACGGCATAATTAAATTTACCATCGGATTGCCTATCTCCGGAAATAAAATTAATGAACTCATCCAGAAAACTCTCGGCCTTGATCTTGAAAAATCCGAACAAGCCAAAATTGCCTGCGGGCTTGATCGCAATAAGTGTCATGGAGCGCTCGAAGAGATTTTTTCCGCTACCGTTAGTGAACTCATTGCCTCTATCGAGAAAGTCATGGCCTTTTACCAAAATGATTTTTCTAATCCTTCAAAGATTGCCAAAATAGTTCTCTGCGGAGGCGGAGCCAATATGTTGGACTTAAATTCTGCTATAGCCAAAAAACTTAATCTCAAAGTAGAAATTAGCAATCCCTGGAAAAATATAGTTAACCCCAATTCTTCTTATTTTACTCCTCAAAAATCCCAATCATTTGTTACGGCCTTGGGGCTAGGGCTTAGAGGAATAAGACCGGAAACATTTTTATGATAACTCTAAATCTCATACCGCCGGAGCAAGTGGCGAAACTAAAAAACAAGAAAACTTATGCCGCCATCAAGGATCTTCTCTTGCTGTTTTTATTATTTTCCATAATTATTTCCATCATGCTGGTAGGATCCAAGTATTATCTGCAAGAAAAACTAACTAGCCTCATGGATCGCAACAGCGCCAGCATCCAATCAAATAATAATCTCAACTCACGTATTATTGCTATTAACGATAAAATCAATAGAACTTATTCCATTCAAAAAAACTTTAAACGCTGGTCATATCTGCTTCAAAAAATTAATGAACTGACTCCTTCCGCTATTACCGTAAACGAAATAAGCATTTCCAAAGGAGAAATTTCCCTGGAAATAATAGGCGTCGCCAAGACCAGAGATGATTTGTTGCAACTGAAAAAAAATCTTGACGGAAGCGGATTATTCGCCAAAATCAATCTACCTATAAGCAGTCTAATAAATCGCGAAAATAATTCTTTTAATATCCGAGCCGATATAAATCTAGACAAAATACCGCAATGAAGTTGTATCAAAACAAATTGTTCATCAATTTCTCCGTTATTGCCATAGTTTTCGCCTTGTTGATTATTTTTTTTATTGTACCTTCGATAAGGCAAATAATGGCCATAAATAACCAAATCATTCAGCAAAGGATAGAGCTGGAGAGAAAATCATCTCTAGGGCTAAACATCAGACAAACCAAATTAGACATCAAGGAGGTAGAGGGTAGCATTAATCAACTCGACTCATTTTTCATCGCTCCGGGAAAAGAACTTGATTTTATTTCCTCCGTTGAGGCGCTGGGGACCAAGACCGATATCAAGCTTAATCTTAATCCTCAATTTCCCGGACAAGATTTGGATGGCAAGATAAAAATAATTCCTTTGCAAATTTCCGCTCAAGGATCGCCCAATCAAATACAAAAATTCATGCTTGATTTGGAAGCATTACCTTACTACTATAATATTGATTCTATTTCCGTCAGCGGCTCCGGTAGCAGTACCAATATTGAGCTTAACGGCAATACCTACTCATTGAAATAATTTCAAATGAAAAAAAATCTCAAAATCAATCTGGCTGGCTATCTCAAACACTCCTTTCTCATAAGCATCCTTGTAATTATTATAATTCTGTCTATATTTGTTTACTTCCTCTACTTAAATGTCTACCAAGCTCTAGCCGAAGCTCAAGAAGTAACTTCTCTTCGGCAGAATGTAATCTCTGAGAAAATAGAAAAAACTAAATTTTTGGAAATTATTTCCAATATGAAAAAAAAGATAACGCCGGTGGAACCAATTTCAATAATCTCAAAAACTTCAACTTCTACAATCAGCACCACTTTATTTCAAAGGTGACATCTCTCTTAATCTTTTTATAATCAGTGGCAATTCTTTCAGAACGCAATCAATGTCTTTTTTAACATTAAACCGCCCCAGACTAAAACGAATACTGCCATGAGCCAGCTCCGGCTTGACGCCAATAGCACGAAGCACGTGCGACGGTTCAAGCGAGCCAGACGAACAGGCTGATCCAGTTGAAACTGCAATCCCTTTCTGTGATAGCATTAGCAATATACTCTCCCCCTCTACGCCCTCAAAAATAATACTAGCATTCGATGGCACTCTTCTGATCATGTCTCCGTTTATTCTTATGCGCTTAATACTTTTCTTAATTCCTTTAATTAGATAATCTCTTAGTTCTTTAATTTTCTTATTCTCCTCTTTATTTTTCTTTTTGTCTGCAATTAATTCAATGGCTTTACCCAAGCCCACAATTCCGGCAACATTATAAGTTCCAGATCTGATTCCGTCTTGCTGATGCCCTCCCCAGATGAGCGACCGAAATGGCGTTCCCCTTTTTAGATAAAATACTCCGACACCCTTCGGGCCATAAATTTTGTGAGCGGATAAAGAAAGCATATCCACGCCAAGTTTTACTACATTCATATCACAATAAGACACGGCCTGAGTAGCATCAGTGTGAAAATAAATTTTTCTTCGGCTCGCCGTAGCTTTAGCGGAGGCGGCTGCTTTCTCATTTAATTCTTTTATTAACTGTCCAATTTCCGCTATCAGTTGAATGGTTCCAATCTCATTATTAACATACATAATAGAGACCAGAACTGTATTATTCTTAATGGCTTTTCTTAAACTATCCAATTCAATCAATCCTTTATTATTTGGTTTCAAATAAGTGACTTCCACGCCATCTTTTGAAAGCTGTTTAGCCGGCTCTAAAACAGCATCATGCTCCATAGCTGAAACCACAATATGAGGCTTAAACCCAGAATTTGCCCTCAAAATAGCTCCTGTGAGGCCCAAAATGGCCATATTATCGCTTTCCGTGGCACCAGAAGTGAAATACACCTCTTGAGGCAAACAACCCAAAAAATGACCCATTTTCTCCTGAACCCCATCAACTGTCCGTTTGGCCTCAAGTCCTACATAATGCAAAGACGAGGCATTACCAAAATTAGCCCTCAAATATGGTTCCATGGATTTTAAGACTGCCGGGTCTATTGGTGTGGTTGCGGCGTTGTCGAGATATATATTTTTCATAATATTATTGTCATTGCGAGCGAAGCCGTAATCGGCGAAGCGTGGCAATCCCGCGGGATCCCCACGGTCGTCTGATTACAGACTCCCTCGGGATGACAGTTAAATTTATTTTCTATTCGCAATTATATTACTCGCCCTAAGTAGTGATTCAAATGTCCCTGCATCTGTCCATTCATCCTTATACATTTCATAAGTCAAAATACTAGTAGCAAGATAATAATTATTAACATCGGTAATTTCCAGCTCTCCTCTGCCAGATGGTTTGAGGGTTTTGATTATATTCCAAACTTCTTTATCATAACAATAGAATCCAGTCACCGCATAATTGGATTTTGGATCTTCCGGTTTCTCTATGATACTAACGACCCTGTCGCCATCAAGCTCGGCCACGCCAAACCTTTTCGGATCTGGCACTTCTTTAATCAAAATCTTCGCCCCCTTTTCCTGATTAATAAAATCAGCGACTGCTTTCTTAATTTGCTCTTGATCAGTGAAAATATTATCACCGAGAACTACGGCGATCTTGTCATTATCCGCAAAATCTTCGCAAAGACCCAAAGCCTCTGCTATGCCTCCGGCCTTTTCCTGCACCGCATAAGACAATCTAATTCCCATGTCCTTTCCCGAACCAAGCAACTCCAGGAAATGACCCGCATGTCCGGTACCGGAAACAATCATGATGTCCTTAATCCCTGCAGCGATAAGAGTCTCCAGCGGATAAAGAATCATGGGCTTGTCATAGACAGGCAACAGATGTTTATTGGTTACCTTAGTACATGGTAAAAGACGTGTACCATATCCTCCAGCCAAAATAATTCCTTTCATACTTTTTTGATTAAATTAAATATTTAAAAATTAAAATTTAAGAAATATTTGAAAATTGGAAATTGATAATTGAAAATTTCAAATTTTACTGCGCATACTGCTTCTGATAATACTTCTCATACTCCCCGCTTTTGACATTCTTAATCCAATCATTGTTATCGAGATACCATTTCACGGTCATAGCCAGATACTCATCGAAACTAGCTTGAGGCTGATAACCCAATTCTCTCTGCGCCTTACTCCAATCAACCGCATAACGTCTATCATGAGCGGCTCTATCTTTGACGAATTCAATCATATCTTCTCCCTTACCCATAATAGCCATGACCTTTTTCACCAACTCCAAATTATTTACATTTTCGGTCATGCCTCCGATGCAATATGTTTCACCGATTTTTCCTTTGCTTAGTATCAAATCAATCGCCCTACAATGATCATCAACATAGAGCCAATCACGCACATACTTGCCATCGCCATAAATTGGAATTTTTTTACCCTCAACTAAGTTACTGATCATGAGTGGCAGAAACTTTTCTGGAAACTGATATGGCCCGAAGTTATTGGAGCAATTAGAAATGGTAAATGGCAAGCCGAAAGTATCACCGAAGGCTCTTACTAGATGATCGGACCCAGCTTTGGCCGCCGAATACGGGCTATGCGGATTGTACGGAGTATCTTCGGTAAATTTATCAGTCCCCTCAAGATCTAGAGCACCGAAAACTTCATCGGTTGAGACATGATGGAATCTCTTGTTGCCACACTTTACTGCCGCGTCGAGAAGCACTTGAGTACCCACGACGTTGGTCATGATAAACGGCGTAGAATCGAGAATTGATCTATCCACATGCGACTCGGCTGCGAAATGGATAATTTGATCAACATCCTTCACAATTTCATTTACCAACTCTCGATCACAAATATCTCCTTTGATAAATTTGTAATTAGGATTACTCTCAATGTCTTTCAGATTTTCCAGATTTCCCGCATAGGTTAATTTATCCAGATTCACAATTTGATCCTCAGGATGTGTCTTCAACCAATACTTAATGAAGTTGGAGCCGATGAAACCCGCTCCGCCGGTCACGAGAATTTTCATAAAATTTTATAATAATAATTATACCGATTTAATTTCTTTTACCTCAGGCACTTTGGCCTTCATAGTTCTACCAATTCCATCTTGTAAAGTCACCACCGCCATAGGACAGCCGTGGCAAGCTCCTTTGAGTTTGACACTTAGTACTCCTGATTCTTCATCAAAGGAAACAAACTCAACATCTCCGCCATCCATTTGTAGGTGAGGACGGATCTCATTTAAAACATCTTTAATTTTTTTCTCTAATTTATTGTCTGACATAGTGTTTGGTATAAATTTTCAATTTTACAATTTACAATTTTCAAACAATGATTTAATTTTCAATTTTCAATTGGAAATTCTAAAATTGAAAATTGTTTGATAATTGATAATTGGAAATTGATAATTATTTATGTTTTTTACTCTTTTGCTTATAATCCTCTATCGCCTTCGCCAGCCCCTCATGCGCCAAGACCGAGCAGTGCAACTTGGCTTGGGGTAAACCGCCCAACTCATTCGCTATATCTAGTTTACCAATTTTTCCAGCTTCTTCAAGTGTCTTGCCTTTGGCCATGTCTGTAAGCATCGATGAAGTAGCGATTGCCGCTCCACAGCCCAAAGTCTCGAACTTGATATCACTGACGATTTCCTGGCCCTTTTTATTTTTTCCTACTTTAATATATATCTTCATTATATCACCGCAGACGGGATTTCCCACCTGCCCTACGCCATCGGCATCCTTAATTACACCCTGATTGTGAGGGTTTTGAAAATGCTTAAGTACTTTTTCGTTATACATAGAATTAAGTTAAAAGTTTGTAAAGTTATCAAGTTATAAAGTAAAAAATTCATAACTTTATAAACTTTCAACTTTATAACTTTATGAACTAAATTAGGTCTGCCAGCTTAAATTTCCTTAACGTCTTAATTATGCCCTTCTGCAGTTCATCCCAAACTTTCTTGGTTAGACACCCCTTAGTTGAACAAGCCACCTTATTACTCTCCCCGGCCATACAATAAAAAACCGCCAGCGGGCCTTCCAGAGCTTCAACTATTTCAAAAACATTGATTTGCTTGGCTAAGCGAGCCAAGACATATCCTCCGGAAACACCTTTGATGCTTTTGACCAAATCGTTGGCTTTTAACTTTACAAACAATTGCTCCAAATACGCTTGAGAAATATGTTCTTTCTTGGAAATCTCGGTCAACGAAATGGGATCATTTTTTTTGCCATTCCTAGCCAAAGCCGCCATGGCCTTGAGGCCGTACTCCGTCTTGGTGGTAAACATCATATATTTAAATCTTAAACTCCTACTAACTTACTTGGTTATATCTTACCAATAAAATAATAGGCTGTCAAGAGTGTTAGGTAATGTGCACACACATTTTGCACTTTTGGTGTATTCTAGAGGCATATGTCAAAAATTATGCCCAAATCAACAAAAGAAGAGAAATATAGATGGATTAAGCCCATCTTGGATAAAGAGATAACGATCAAGCAGATGACCC